>JBIKVX010000150.1:0-5373 GCA_044356625.1 Flavobacteriales bacterium
TGCCTGACTTGGAATTAAATCGAAAGAGAATGAACGAACGTCTGGCTCTAAGGAAGGAACTAGAATTCCATTCATCATAACGGCATTGTATCGCTCTGTTAATCCGCGAACCATGACAAAGCGATTGTCTATTATAGTAACCCCTGGAATTCTTCGAGCAACTTCAGAGGCATTTCTATCCTGTCCTTTCTGAATTTGAACAGCACCCACTCCACTTACAACTCCTTTCGCCTCGCGCATTTCCATAATTACAGCTGCCTCTGAACTGGTTTTACGAAAATCTTTGATTTCCACTCCTCCGCCAACCATAAATGATTCCGATTGCAAGATTATGTCAACCTTTAATTCCTTTCCCGTAGCGACTTCAATTCCAGAGATTTTCTGTGTCGCGTATGAAATGGCTTTCACTTCCAATGAATAATTCCCGGCCGTCTTCACATCGATACGATATTCCCCAAAAGCGTTTGATGCAGCACCAAAGGCAGTTCCTTCAACCATTATTATCGACCCTACAATGGGTTCTGCCGAAGTATTTAAAACAGTGCCTTTAATAATAGTCTGAGCACCAGCGGTTAGACAGGTTAAAACCAATAAAAACAAGACAGATATTTTTTTCATTTGACCATTCATTTTCATGAATGCGAAACAAATACAGATAAATTGATTAGGAACGAAAAACGAGTTATCTCTGAGTTAACATTAGGTGTCTAATGTTAAGCCAATGTTTCGAAATGCCCGAAGAACTGTTTGGAAATATTCTCAAAAAAAAGTAAAGATTCCTTTGAAATCCAATACTTAGAGCGCATACCGAAGATTCGTCCATCTATAATACTGCTCTTCTTCATTTCTCGGAGATGCTGTATCACAGTTGAGGGCGACATACCAGGTACATCAACTACCCTCCCTTCAACAACCCCATTACTTTTAATCATCTCCAAAAGAATTGTCACACGCGCAGGGTGAGCAAATGCCCTTGAGAAATGTGCATAGTCATTCTCCAAACCTGATGGTGTATATGGCAATTTTATTTCGTCTTGCATAAAACAAAGAAATTCGATTCTTTCTCGAACTACATTTCTACAGCGTTAAATAAAGGTGAATCTATCTTTAACACCTTAACAATTCCGTAACTCAAGATAACCCTTGAGAAAATCTAAGTTTTCACGGCGCAATTCGTAAATTAGCGAAACTATACTCGAACTATGCAAGAAGCCATTCCATATATCCCAAAGAATAAGATACGAATTGTAACAGCTGGGCCCAAATAAATGGATTTAGAGGAAATACCTCGAATCTCGAGCAAATGAAAAAACGTGTTGAGTTTGATGACTGGTATATTGAGGATTATTCGCTTTATACGGATCTGAAAATTGTATTCAGAACAATCCTTTTGATTTTTCAAGGAGATAAAAATGCCTACTAAAATGAGTTCGAATAACATATACCCTTTTGAAGTTGAAACAAATGTTAGCGCATCTGTTCAGATAAAACTATTTCCTAAAGTTATTTGGATAATGGGGCTTTCGGGATCAGGAAAATCAACCATTGCCAAAGAAATGAAACAAGTCTTGGAAGCGAAGGGAATTGTAACCGCTCTGCTTGATGGTGACAATTTACGCTTTGGGCTAAATAGCAACCTCGGCTTTTCAGATGATGATCGAATTGAAAATATCAGAAGGGCAGCTGAGGTCGCCAAACTCATTGTCTCTTCAGGTGTTTGTGTTATTTGTTGCTTCATAACTCCGAACAAGCAAGCCCAAGAAATTGTTTCCGAACTCATTCCTAAAGAAAAGTTATTTTCAGTCTATATTTCAACATCTATCGAAGAGTGCGAGAAACGGGACGTGAAGGGGCTATACGCAAAAGCTCGAGCCGGAGAGATCAAAGGATTTACCGGTATAGATAGCGTGTTCGACATACCCAGTTTTAATCATTTGACTTTAAACAATACCAACCAAACTGTTCATGAATCTGTTGACTTGATTCTGAACAACATACAAATAGAGAGTAAACAATCATGACGCACCTAGAAGAATTAGAGGCAGAGTCGATTTATATACTCATAGAAACGGCAGCACAATTTGACAAGCCCGTGTTGTTATTTTCAGGAGGAAAAGACAGCATCGTAATGACACATTTGGCTCAAAAAGCTTTTTGGCCAGCGGCAATTCCTTTCCCTCTCATGCATATTGACACGGGGCATAATTTTGAAGAGACGTTAAGCTTTAGAGATAATTTGGCGAAAGAACTCAACGCGGAATTAATCGTGCGATACGTTCAAACCTCCATAGATGAAGGAAAGGCAGCCGAAGAAACGGGGCCATTTGCGAGCCGAAATGCTTTGCAAACAATAACACTGCTCGATTCGCTTGCTGAATTTCAATTCGACGCAGCCCTTGGTGGAGCTAGAAGAGACGAGGAAAAAGCACGAGCGAAAGAACGCTTTTTTTCACACAGAAATGCATTCGGACAATGGGACCCAAAAAATCAGCGTCCCGAATTATGGAATATTTTCAATGCGGAAAAAAAATTCGGTGAGCACTTCCGCGTTTTCCCATTAAGCAATTGGACCGAACTCGACATCTGGAATTACATCAAAGAACGAAACATTGAATTGCCTTCACTATACTTCAGTCATGACAGAGAAGTGTTTATAAGAAGAGGTAGCTTGTTGGCATCGTCAGAATTTCTTCCGTTACAACCGAATGAAGTTGTTACAACGAAACAAGTTCGATTCAGAACAATCGGAGATATTACCTGCACGGGTGCTGTGGAAAGCATTGCGAAAAGCATTGATGATATTATTTCAGAAATAGCAACTTCTGATGTTACCGAAAGAGGAACAAGAAGCGATGATGCGCGCTCGGAAACGGCAATGGAAGACAGAAAAAAGCAAGGGTACTTTTAACCGCAATGTTATGGAAAATTTGAACGTAGATATTTCAATTATTGGCGCTGGATTTTCGGGAACACTTGTGCTCGCAAACCTCGTTAAAGAAACACAGGGTAATTGCTCTATTGCAATTATTGACAATTTAGAATCATTCAATAAGGGAATAGCTTATAACCCCAGTTCTTCCATGTTTTTGTTGAATGTGGCAACCAAGAGAATGAGCGCCTTTCCTGAAGATCCAGATCATTTTTTAAATTGGGTGTGCAAACAAAATTCGTTCGAGTTATTCAGCAGAGAAGCACTTGCGAATTCATTTCTTCCCAGAGATATTTATCGTCAGTATTTATCTTCCATTTGGAATGAAACCCTGTCCCTTGCGAAATCAAAGAACATTCATGTTGAATGCATTTACTCCTTAGCCAAAAACATTCTCACTTCTGATAAAATTTATTTGATTGAAACTGAAAATGGCGAAACCATTCATACAAAACAATTGGTTCTGGCAACAGGAAATCAAACCCCGAGTAATCGGATTCTTAAAAATAAGTTGGAAGTAACTCATCCTCGTTATTTCCAAAATCCATGGAAATATGAGGCCATAAATAATTTCGAATCTGAATTAAATATTCTCATCGTCGGAAATGGTTTAACCATGGTAGACACCACTTTAGGACTGTTTGAAAACCATTTCCAAAATAAAATTTATGCCGTATCACCAAACGGATTCAATGTTATTCCTCACCTTCACAATAACATTGCCTACTCCTTCGACCTAAATTTAGAAGACCCTGAATTCTCACTTACACATTTACTTCGAAAAGTAAATGCAGAAGTGAAGAAACTCAGTCAGCTAGGAATAACTTCAGAACCCGTTGTAGACGCACTTCGTAGCAAAACGCAAGAAATCTGGAAGAAACTTACAGTCGATGAGAAACGCTCATTCATGCGTCATTTGCGACATATCTGGGGTGCCTCTAGACATCGCATTGCGCCGCATGTTTATACCAAAATTCAGAACCTTCGCATCAATAAAAAACTCGCAGTCATTGCCGCGGAAATTCATAAAATTTCAGATCAAGGCACACATCTCGAAGTGACTCTTTTCGATAAAAAATCAAAGAAGATTAAAACCATTAAAGTTTCACGAATCATCAACTGCACCGGTCCTCAGACCAATCTGAAAGAATCAGAAAATCAATTGCTCCACAAATTATTTATGGAAGGGTTCCTGAGTCAAGACGAATTGAACTTGGGCACCCGAATTGACCTATCGACCTATGAAATTATCAATTCAGCAAACGAACCAGTTCCTTGCTTTTTCACCTTAGGTGTTAATCTCAAAGGTGAACTTTGGGAATCCTCTGCTGTTCCGGAATTGAAGGTTCAAGCTAAAGAAGTAGCGCATCAAATGGTTGCGAAACTGCAAACTCAAGAGCACGCTCACAAAGAGAATTTAGAAAACGCAGAAGAAGAAGTAATATGAAAAACATATTGCGATTTACAACAGCTGGAAGTGTTGACGTAGGAAAAAGCACGTTAATTGGACGACTGTTTTATGACAGCAAACAAATATTCAAAGATCAACTTTCAGCGATAGAGCTTAAAAGCAAAAGCAAAGGGTTTGACTACATTGACTTATCGCTTTACACAGACGGACTTAAAGCGGAACGTGAGCAGGGAATTACCATTGATGTGGCTTATCGCTATTTCGCTACGCCAAAAAGAAAATTCATTATCGCAGACACTCCA
Organism: Flavobacteriales bacterium; assembly: GCA_044356625.1. Taxonomy (GTDB): domain Bacteria; phylum Bacteroidota; class Bacteroidia; order Flavobacteriales_D; family Sanyastnellaceae; genus CAIZGX01. The sequence goes on from JBIKVX010000150.1 coordinate 4,643, forward strand.
GGGCATATTCAGTATACCCGCAACATGGTAACCGGAGCGTCTACTGCCAATGCCGCTGTAATTCTAATTGATGCTCGAAAAGGGATTCTTGAACAAACACGTAGACATACCATCCTTTCTTCCCTCCTTGGAATTAAACATTTAGTAGTCTGCATTAACAAAATGGATCTTATTGAATTCTCTGAAGAAAAATTCAATGCCATTGTTGAAGATTTTCAAGCGCTGTTAAATACCGTTCACGTATCAACGTGCGATTTCATTCCAATTAATGCGCTCGGCGGAGATAACGTCATTAACCCCAGCGAACAAATGCCCTGGTACACCGGAGGGACATTAATTGAAACATTAGAAAACATTGACCTCGCTCAAGATCATTTACAGTCCCCTTCTCGATTATCCGTGCAATATGTTATTCGTCCGCAAAAATTCGAGTTTCAAGATTTCAGAGGGTACGCAGGTCGCATTGCTGGAAACGGATTTCGTGTTGGAGATGAAGTTTCAGTTGCGCTTTCCGAGAAGAAATCGACCATAACTAACATTTATGTTGGTGAAACAAGTAAGGAAGTTGCCGTTCACGGAGAGTCTATAACATTGACATTGAGTGACGACATTGACATTTCAAGAGGTGACGTTTTAACCTTAAGCTCGCAACCTTGCATTAAGTCAAATCAATTCATTGCGAAGATTTGTTGGTTCCAAGAGAAACCACTGATTGCGCAACAAAAGCTTAT
>JBIKVX010000151.1:0-5342 GCA_044356625.1 Flavobacteriales bacterium
TACAAACTGTCGGGAAAAAGTTTGGTAACCTCTGGACGAAGCGTGTTCAACAAAGAGTCCATAGCCAACGTTCCGATATCTGCCACCTGAGCGGTAATGCGGGTTTTCTTCAACGAATCGTCTAAGAATGTGTTTGAATATTTCGAAGCGTTTGAATTTTCAGCAGCACTGTCCGATTGTTCGAAGTAGGGGCCAATGAACTGTTGCTCTTCGCGACCAATAAGATCGTAATATTCCGGATCTCCATCATAATAGGCTTGCTTGGCAAACTTAATAGCATCTGCAATGGACAAAGATCTTGAGATTTTTGTTGAAACACCCGGCAAAGTGTCCATTACATCTTGAAGCGAATCTATTCGAGCAATGGTTTTCGGATTGGTAATTTTTCCACGCTTGGCTTCAACCATGATTTCAAAAGGCATAACTCCGTCGAAATGCTTTTCAAACCAATATAAATCGGTAATCACACGGTCGTCGTCCGGAAGGTCATCAACGATATTTCCTGTAGTTTTAACCAGGCTCATACCGCAAAAACTCAAAACAGTTATCTCAACAGTGATAATGTAAATTAACACCCTGTTTTTCGTAATCATTTTCACCAAATTCTCCAGCGTGTGGTACAACCAACGCATGTCGAGGTGTTTCAAATGACGTGTTTTTGGAGCCGAAGTATATGAAAATAATATAGGGAAGGTTATTAATGAAATGAAGAACATGAGCATGCTATTCAAGGCCGATATAACCCCGAATTCTTTAAGTAAATCGCTGTCAACAAAAATGAAAGTCGCAAATCCAACCGCGGTGGTAGCGTTGATCATGAATGCGGCTTCACCTACCTTTTGAATTACACGGGTCATTGCGCGCATCTTACTTCCATGACGAATAAATTCTTGGTGGTATTTCGTAAGCAGATAAATACAGTTCGGAACACCAATAACAATCATCAAGGGTGGAATAAGTCCCATGAGCATGGTAATCGGATAGTCGAACAGCGCAATAGTACCCATAGATACTACCACACCAATTCCAATGATAACCATACAAACTAAAACCGCTCGAACACTCCGGAAGAAAATGAAGAGGAGAACGGCGCTTACAAGCAGTGATAGCAGTGTAAAGAATTTCAACTCGGCCTTGACCTTGGCCGTCATTTGGGTTCGAATGAACGGTAGTCCGGATATGTATGTTTTTATATAGGTGTCCTTTGAAAACTGATTCACCTTTTCTACAATCTGATCCACTGCATTTCCTCTGAACTGCGAATTAAAAAGTTCTCCATTGACAAAAATCATCATCAGCGTGGCGTCTGACTTCGATTTGTACAACAGGCCATCGTAAAACGGAAGCCTTAATATCTTTTGTTTGACGGAATCGAGTTCAACTTGAGACCCCATATTCCCATCTGAAATATGACGAAAGCGAAAACGTTCTTCTGCTGAGTCGGCGTACATTTCGTAGCAATGTGCCACGGAAAATACAGAATCTACTACGTTTCGCTGAACAGTAGATTTTACGCCGTTGATAACCGTATCAACAGGTACAGTAATCTTTTTTAAACTATTCCCGAGCTCCTTCAATGCTATGAAGTTTTGAAGTTCCCAGATTTCAGGGTCATTCAAACCAACTACCATAACATTCCCGTCTTCCGAGAACTGTTTGGTGAACTCTTGGTATTCAACGAATGTGGGATCGTCTTTAGGAAGAACACCCGAAAATTTGTAGCTCATTCGCACGTTGCGCGCTTCCCAACCCATAAAAACCGTGATGGCCAACGTGAGTATCCCAAGTAAGATTCGGTTACGAAGAATAAAAGCAGCAATTTTTGCCCACATAGCTTTTGAGAATAGTCTGCAAAGAAACGCTAAATCTATTTTCGAACGAAATTTTATGCATCCTTTGTCAACCTATGGTTAAGAGTGCTATCTTCGTCCCCACAAAATCGAAAATCATGTCACAACAACATCAAGAGCAAATTGACGCCTTCATGTCGAAAGTTCGGGCAATGAACCCGAACGAGCCTGAGTTCCTTCAAGCAGTTCACGAGGTGGCGGAAGCCATTATTCCATTTATGGAAAACCATCCTAAGTATAAGGATGCTAAAATCTTAGAACGCATTGTTGAACCAGAACGCACCATAATCTTCCGTGTTCCATGGGTAGATGATAAAGGTGAAGTTCAAGTAAACCGCGGATACCGCGTAGAATTCAACAGTGCAATAGGTCCTTACAAAGGCGGATTGCGTTTTCACCCAACGGTGAATCTTTCTGTTTTGAAATTCTTAGGATTCGAACAAATTTTCAAAAATTCTTTAACTACCCTTCCAATGGGCGGTGGTAAAGGTGGATCAGACTTCGATCCGAAAGGAAAGAGCGATCGTGAGGTTATGGCTTTTTGCCAAAGCTTCATGAGCGAATTGTCTCGCCACATTGGCGCAGATACTGACGTTCCTGCTGGAGATATCGGAGTTGGTGGACGTGAGATCGGATTTATGTTCGGTCAGTACAAGCGTCTTCGTAACGAATTCACGGGTGTATTAACCGGAAAAGGTCGCAACTGGGGTGGATCATTGATTCGTCCAGAAGCTACTGGTTACGGTACTGTATATTTCGCTCAAGAAATGTTGGCGGTAAAAGGATTGAACTTCAGCGGTAAAACAGTTGTTGTTTCAGGTTCTGGAAACGTTGCGCAATATGCTATTGAAAAAGCAACTGAGCTAGGTGCTAAAGTGGTTACCGCTTCAGATTCATCTGGATATATCTACGACGCAAACGGAATCGATGCCGAGAAACTTGCTTTCTTAATGGAATTGAAAAACGTGAAGCGCGGACGTATTCAAGAATACGCAGTTAAATACGTTTGTGAATTCATAGCTGGAAAAACACCTTGGGGTGTGAAGTGCGACATAGCTCTTCCATGTGCTACTCAAAACGAATTGAATGGCGACGATGCGAAAGCATTGGTAGCTAACGGTTGTGTTGCAGTAGCGGAAGGTGCTAACATGCCTTCAACGCCAGAGGCAATTGCTGTATTCGACGAAAACAAATTAATGTTCTCTCCAGGAAAGGCTTCAAACGCTGGTGGTGTAGCAACATCTGGTTTGGAAATGTCTCAGAACAGCCTTCGTTTAAGTTGGACTCGTGAAGAAGTAGACCAACGTCTTCACAACATCATGAAGAGCATTCATGCTGCATGTGTTCAGTATGGTACAGACGGAGACTATGTTAACTACGTGAAAGGTGCAAACATCGCAGGCTTCGTAAAAGTAGCCGACGCTATGTTAGACCAAGGGGTAGTTTAACTCAGTATTAAATTTTCTTTTGAAAGGGCGGTTTTCGAACCGCCCTTTATGTTGCGACAATAATTGTTGAGTTAACTTCGTTCGGAATAAATATTCAGTAAGATGAAGATTATCGCTTTTCTTTTTTCTGTGTTTTTCGTTTCGAATCTTCTCGCTCAGTCTGAAGTGGGTTTTTCCGGTATCTATAATTTTCAAACCGAGAGTTTAGGAATAGGAGCTCGAGCAATTTTCAGAGAAAAGAAGCAGATACAAATCAGTCCACAGATTTCATATTTCCTTCCAGTTAATAAAATTCATGAGTTCACACTTGGAGCATCTGCTCAATACAAATTCTTCAAAAGAAAAAAAATTCAAGCCTACACATTGGTTCATGTCGGCTATAATCGTTGGATTAACTATGAATCCTCTTTCATGAAAGACGCTAGGCTTAACAATTGGAACACTGAAGCAGGTGTAGGTGTAATTCTCGGAAAGAAAATTAAGCCTTTTGTCGAATGGAGATACAACGCGCGACATCAAGAAGCTTCTCTGCACGTGGGATTAATGTTTAACAAGAATTCATTCAAAGGAAAAAAAGAAAAATGCGCAGCTTATGACTAATAAAAACACTTATTTTTTTGCCAGAGCGACAATGCTAATTGTTCTCGTTACTACCGTATTGTTTTCATCGTGCTCTAGAGATCGCATTGATCGCGATTTAAACACCTATGAATCTCCAAATGCCTATTTAGATTCTAAAAAGCAAGACGAACAAGTGTTTGTAATTGATACAGCAGGTGAAGGACCAATTATTGGAAATCAAGGAACAACTATTTGGGGAAGTATTGACTGTCTTCAACTACCGGGCGGAACCCCTATTGATTATCCGTTTATTGTGAAATTGGTGGAGCTATATACTCCGAAGGATATGATCTATTACCGCATGCCAACCATAGCAGCGGGAATGCCTTTAGAAACAGCCGGTGAGGTTAGATTGAGAGCTGAAAAAGATGGACAGGAACTATCGCTATCGCAACCCTGCGCCTTTAAAGTGAGCATGCCGAATGCAGCTCCTGCCCTGAATTACATGAATGTGTATTACGGAAATGAAAACGGTGATGTTGTAGACTGGACAACTGATTTAGGAGTTTGGGGAATAACCCAAACGCAGAATCCTGTATTCGACGTGGATACCATTGGATACACTGCGTTTATTGAGAAATTTGGGTGGATCAATGCCGACCGTTCTGTTACTACAAGTGGCACATATAGTTTAACCTTCGATTCAGATGAAGACGATTTGTCGAATGTCCTATTCTTCGCGTATTTACCAGACACCAAAACGTTATTGCAATCCAATGAAGGGGTCATTTCCGGAATACCCGCTGGAGCATCGGCGAAAATTGTTGCTATTGCCGTTAACGCAAGTGGAGATCTGTTCCATTACTACCTAGAGACAACAGTAAACAGCAATGCTACACTAATGGTCGTTATGCAAGGAATTACCGATGCTGAATTAACCAATCTCTTGAATAGTTTATAACCGCCCAGAGAGCAACAGGGTTGGGATAGTTACATAAATTTAAAAGCGCTCCGAAGGGGGCGCTTTTTCGGTTTTACAATATTTACCTGCGCCGTCGTCGATTAACTCGTTTTTTTTATATTTGCTCAATAAAATTAAATTTCATTATGAAAAACGTATTTAAACTATTTTTCTTAGCGGCGGTAATCTTATCGAGCTGCGATTCATCGAAAAAGGATAACACCGCGGTAGTTGAAAAAGCTCCGGTAGTAGAAAAAACCGAAGATGAGAAAATGACGGAAGCTTTAGTTGGGGAATTTTTTGAAGACGATCGTACCGAAGACGATGGAAGTGTGACTAGGAACATCAGGTATCACTTTTACAAAGACGGTAAGTATGATGTCAAGGCTACCTTGGAGTTCTATGACGAAATCGGTGATGTTATTCCCGTGACAATTAATATAACAGGAACTTGGAAGGTTAAGGATAAATTTATTTATTATACCTACGACAAAGTAACGTCGGACAACTCTTATTTTTTTG
>JBIKVX010000152.1:0-5341 GCA_044356625.1 Flavobacteriales bacterium
GTATAATCTCTCAGTAAATTCATTCGCAAGTCTGGACCTTCAACACCCATTCGCAAACTCTCCAAAACCAATTCAACGAAATTCAAAGCTGCTTGCTCATCAAGGCTCGCCGGGGCAGCAATAATCTCAGGCTCGTCCTCCAAATTCAATTCAAATCCGAAAGAGGCCAATAATACATCGTGATCTTGAAGCAGGGATATATCCTTGGGCTGAACATGCAATTGAATGGGGAATAACAGCTGCTGCGCAACAAATGAATGACTATTCTGATTGGAATGCTCTTCAAACAAAACCTGCCAATGCAATCGAGTTTGATGAAACATCTTGAACTCCGAATTTATTTCACAACCAATAATAAGTCTTCCTATTTGTAAAGGAGTTCCACCCTCCCAATCATCTGAATCGTAACCAATTTCTTCCTGCTGAACTTCACTTTCCTTTTCAAAGCCGAACCCAGCTTGTGCAAATTGCTCCATCCAATTCCGTGATTTCTGCTGCCACGAATCGGATTTCTGAAAAGGATTGAAATCATGATCCACATCTACTTGAGGCACGCGCACAGAACCCGGACTAGCCTGTGTCAGCGGAATATTTTCTTGCTCGAAATCGAGCGAAGGGGCAACCTGATTCTTGCCCAACCCTCTTCTCACCGCAGCATGCAGTAAAGCATGAATACTTCGTTCATCTTGAAACTTAATTTCCGTTTTCGTGGGATGAATATTAATATCAATGGTTGAAGGGGGAACGTCAAGAGCAATCAAATAAAACGGAAAACTACCTGAAGGAAGTATTTGCTCATAAGCTTGCTGAACTGCATGATTCAAGAAAGGACTTTTAATGAATCGTTGATTCACAAAAAAATACTGATCCCCTCTTGTCCGTTTCGCTATCTCAGGTTTTCCAACAAATCCAGAAATGCGAACGATCTCTGTGTCTTCGTCTAGTTGAATGAGCTGATCGTTGTATTTGTTTCCAAAGACATGAACCAAACGTTGTTTCAAAGTAGACTTCGGCAAATCGAAAACAACATTCCCATTGTGTGTAAGAACAAAATGAACATCGGGGTGCGTTAGTGCTACACGCTCGAATTCATCTATGATGTGACGAAACTCTATCGCATCGGTTTTCAAAAAATATCTACGAGCTGGAATATTAAAAAATAAATTTCGAACGGAGAAGACAGAACCTTTCGAGGCTTCAACCGGTTCGTTCGACACCAATTTACCACCATCAATTTCTATGCGAACACCGGTCTCATCCTCTTCTCGCTTGGATATCAATTCCACTTGCGCAACAGAAGCTATGCTCGCCAAGGCCTCTCCTCTGAATCCTTTGGTGGTAATGTTAAAAAGATCTTCAGCCTTGCGAATTTTTGAAGTTGCATGACGCTCAAAACAAAGTTGCGCGTCTACCTCATTCATCCCATTTCCATCATCTATAACTTGAATGAGCGTTTTTCCGGAATCTTTTATGACCACACGAATTTGTGTAGCCTCTGCATCGACTGCGTTTTCTACCAGTTCCTTTACTACAGAAGACGGACGTTGAACAACTTCACCGGCTGCAATTTGATTGGAAACCTGATCAGACAATAATTGAATGACTCCTGAACTCTTCATCTTCCAAATTTACAACAGAACTTAACGAAAGCACTCGGACATTTATTCAATTTATATGCGTCCTTCCAATGCCTCTTCAGCAGATTCAGATTCTCCTCGCAAGGAAACTAGTTTTTGAATAACAAGGTCGACCGTTTTATCTGGACAGGAAGCGCCACTTGTAACCACAAGCTTCAAATTTTCTTCAAAAAGAAGCGAAGGAACTATCTCTTCTTCCTTCAATAATGAATAATTGAAAACGGTGGCTTTCTGTCTTGAAATTAAATCATCTGCATTTCGTACAAAATAAACAGGCATCCTCTCACCCAATATTGTAGCAATCTGAATGGTGTTCGAGGAATTGAATCCGCCTACAACCACTGCCATGTCCGCTCCACTCTCCAATACTCCAATGGTCGCATTTTGATTGTCATTCGTGGCATAGCAAAGGGTATCCCGTGTATCTGTTGTGGCTTCTTCACCGTACATTCCAACCACTACATCCTTTAAAAAAGATGCAATTTCTTGCGTCTCACTTGCGAGCATAGTGGTCTGGTTTACCACTCCAATTTTTTGCAAATCTCTTGAAACCGAGAACCCACTTGAAAATTTATTAGCAAAATCTATTTCAAATTGCTCTGCGCTCAATTCTTTTCTAATGTACTTCGCAAGCAGTTCCGCTTCCTTCATATTGCGAACAACAACTACGGGGCCTGTATCGGAAGCATGCGAAAACGTTGCGCGTGTTTCCTCGTGTAAATATTTGCCATGAACCACCAACGTATATCCGCGATTTCCCAATTCAGCCGAACGCTTCCAAACCCTCTCAACAAATGGACAAGTAGTGTTATATCTTTCAAGTTGAACACCCACCTGCGCAAGTTCTGCAGCCATCTCCAATGTAGTCCCAAAAGCAGGTGTGATTACAATATCATCTGAATTCAATGCAGAAAAATCAAGCAACCGAGATCCGTGATTGTCTACCAAGAATTGAATTCCCTCTGCAAGTAAATCCTGGTTCACTTGAGGATTGTGTATCATTTCACCCAAAAGGAAAATTCGTTTGCCGGGATTTTCAGCAACTGTTCGAAACGCAATTTCTATGGCATTCTCAACACCATAGCAAAAGCCAAAATGTCGAGGAATTACAAACTCTGTTTTTCCAACTTGAAAAACAAACGGCGTATGATCTTTCTTTCGAGGATCATTCACTCTACGAATTTCTTTTATTCGTCCAAGAATTGTAGACCTATAGTGTTCGGGCACTTCAAACTTCTTCATTCTATTTCAATTGCTCTAATGATAACAAAGCATGTGACTTTTCGTTCATCCATATTTCCTTATCGAAACTCACCAACTCGCCACGTCTATTCGCTCTGAGAAGCGACCTGAAAATTTTATTTCTAGAATACGTTTCAGAATGTTCTACGATAAATAAAAGTGATTTCAAACCTGCGATTCGCTGATTTTCCGGCTTAACCTTCTCTTCGTGCTTCAAGGCATAACTAATACTTCCGAATAAATAACCCAACATCAAATCCTCATTGAATAGATAATTGTTATAGGGACCGATTTCAACATTCACTCTAAGACTTGGGTTTTTGGTCACCCATTCCATAACAAAAATACCCGCCGTACTTCTTTCAACAAGCTGCTCAGAAGGCGGTGTAGAGCAAAGCCATTCCAATAGGTTCTGAACATCTTTTTGATTCACCACAAACGATTCCTGACTCTCCCAATTCTCTTCTTTGTTAAACGAGGGGCACTTTCGATACTCTTGAGCCCACAGCGAAAGCGGTAGAAAAAAAAGAGACAAAATCAGAATTCTCATAACTCCTCTAATGTTTCAACAAATGAAATTCCATAATTATTTAAATCATGAAGCAATGGTTCATAAAATTCCGGTGAAACAGGAATTTGCACCCCGCGTGAAGAAAAATCTCCGTTGAACAAACGCTGCACTGCAAAAGCGATTGGCATGCCTACCGTTTTCGACATGGCCGTTTTCAGCTCATCATCACCTTCTAAAACCATGGACGACGTCAACATAAACTTCTTTCCATTCAAGTTGTATCCGAACTTGTGAACCATAACAATCATATCGCGATCACCTTCTTTCAACACCCATTTTTTTTCGAGTAACTCTTGCAAATGTTGCGCACAAGTGAGCTCCTTTTTACTCAGAGGTTCATTGCTGAAGATTCCGATCTCCTGCAACATATCTGCTACTTGTTCATTTTCATTGTTTATATTGAAGTTAACACCGAGCAACGACTGAGACAAATCTTTCCATGTTGAAAACGCCGCAGCTGGAATCTTTGTATCGTCGTTGACGAATCCGTTCTTCACTAAAAAAGACCATCCTCTGCAATAACCCTGTTTTCTCAGAGTCCCTCGCACCAATTTCCGAACGTTTTCTAACCCGTAAAGTTCTAAATAATGCACCGAATTTCGGTTGGCATACGCATCGTAACAAACACCATCACTGGCAACAACAGTCTCTACCTCGTCAAACAATTTAAAATAAGGAACCATTCGAAGCTTGTCGTTCTCTCGATACATAGCATGCCCCGAGCTTCCTGCAAGAATAATGTTCCGTGGATTCCAAGAAATCTTATATCCCCAAAGATTATCATCACTTGCCGGAGCAACTAGTCCGCCTGTATAGGATTCGAAAGATTCTATTTCTGCTCCTTTACTCTTTAATCTATGAATTATTTCCATGGCCGATATGTGATCAATCCCAGGATCTACTCCCATTTCATTCAAGACCAATACACCCTCTTGAATTGCGCGTTCATTCATGGCATTTACTTCCGGACTTACATAACTCGGAGTAAAAACATGCACATGAAAATTTATGCAATCCGTAACTACTTCAGCATGCATAAACGCAGGAAGCATGGAGATTACTAAGCTTGAATGAGCGATTAATTTATGGCGAAACTTCGCTTCAGCTGCATCACCCGCAATAAATTCAACATGATTCATCTGACCATATTCATCAAGCCAATGAGACACATTGGTATCTGCAACAACCACAGTCCATTGCCCTAAAACAGCCCCTTCCACTAAAAAAGAAACCAAATGGCGAGCGCTTCTTCCAGCGCCAAACAGTATAATTTTCTTCGTATCCATCGCAAACAAAGTTAACCAATCCACTTGCGTTCTGTTTCCTTAGCATTTATTTTTTGGCATAAATTTTTATAAAGATGGAAACATAACTAAATTTACCTCCACAACTGAAAATTAAACTGATGAAAAAAACTTTACTCCTTTTCACTACGCTAATTGCGTTCACTAACGTTTTCGCTCAAATGAATGCTGTAATTTATTCTGAAGCAGGTGAAAAATTCACACTTTACTTGAACGGGGAGTCTATGAACAGCTCGCCTCTCTCAAATGTGAAACTTCAAGGCCTCACTTCTGAGTTTTATCAGGCTCGCGTGGATTTCCAAGATGCCGCTCTGGCGGATTTTTCCAACAACACTTTCGCACTCCATCCGGGAATGGAGGTTACCTATCAAATCAAGAAAAATAAAAAGGGAGAGTATGTTCTTCGTTATTTCACAGAAAACGCAATTTCAGCCACTTCAAATGCAAATACAAACACCGACAATAATACAGTAAAGGATTTTGCTGTTGTGGATGATGCGCAAGATAGTGGAGCTTCTGCCAGTGGAAATAGCAAAACGACGACGACTACAACCACTACTACAGGAGCCAATGCCACTCAGAATAAA
>JBIKVX010000009.1:0-18684 GCA_044356625.1 Flavobacteriales bacterium
CGCAATTTCAGCCACTTCAAATGCAAATACAAACACCGACAATAATACAGTAAAGGATTTTGCTGTTGTGGATGATGCGCAAGATAGTGGAGCTTCTGCCAGTGGAAATAGCAAAACGACGACGACGACAACCACTACTACAGGAGCCAATGCCACTCAGAATAAAGCTGGTAATGTTGGACTGAACATAAACGTTGACGGGGTAAACATGGGTGTGAACGTGAATGTCAATGAAACAGGCAATGATACCAATGGAAACGTTGGTATGAATATAAATGTCGACGGTATGAACATGGGCATTAACATGAACGTTCCTAATATGGATGTGCAAACCACTGGCACAACAACGACCACGACAACCACCAGCACTTCGTCTACTGCGACTAATTCAACTGTTCCTGCGCATACTACTCGTCCCAGTGAACCAGCAAACAACCAACCAACAAATGCAACAATTGGAGGAAATGGAAATTGCATTCGTTCTATGGATGCTGCGAGCTTTGGCAAAGCAAAACAATCTATTTCTAGCAAAGGATTTGATGACACACGCCTTTCGACCGCGAAACAGGTGGCTAAAGCTAATTGTTTGACAACAGATCAAATACTAGAAATAATGGCAATTTTCGGATTCGAAGACAGCCGGTTAGATTTTGCTAAGTATGCATACGATTACTGCTTTGACCAAAACAACTACTTTAACGTTAGTCAAGGATTTAGTTTCGACTCAAGCACTGAGGAGCTGAATGAATATATCGAAAGGAAATAATTATGAAAAACTGGCTCTACCTTTTAGCTGTTGCAATACTCCTCAGCACACAGGCTTGCCAAAACAGTAAGCACTACACGAAACTTGCTCAAAAACAAGAAGCTGCAGGGCTGAACAAAGAGGCTTCGGAAAGTTATTACACCGCGTTATGGAAAAAGCGTGCGAATGTTGACGCTCAGATAGGTATGAAAAAAACGGGGCAAACCGTATTGAACAGAATGCTCAGTGAATTCAGCCAAAAGAGTAGCTTTGGAAATAAAAAGGAAGCTGTTTACACATTCATTTCGGCGCGCGAGTACCAAGCAAAAATCAAGGGTGTTGGTGTTGAACTTCAGATTCCTGATTTTTATCTTGGTGATTTTGACAAAGTAAAAAAATCCTTTCTTACTGAACTATATGAGCAAGGGACCAAACTTTTGGAAGAAAATAAATTCACCGACGCTGAAACCAACTTTAACGAAATAGGAAGACTCGACCCGAATTTCAAAGATGCAGGAGATTTAAAAGACATCGCCTACCTGGAACCCATATACCAGAAAGCACAAGCCGAATTCGAAGCGAAACACTATCGTGCTGCTTACAGCGAATTTATTAAAGTCGAAGAACGCAAATTGGGGTATAAAGAATCAGCCGATTTCAAAATTAAATGTTTGGAAAAAGGCAAATATACCGTTGCTCTTCTTCCGTTTACCAATGGCACCAATATGCCAGGAAGCGAGGCCAAAGCCACTGCGTACATTCTAAATGCTTTAACTCAAATCAACGATCCATTTCTTCATGTCATCGACCGGGAAAATTTAAATAACATTTTTGCAGAACAACGCATACAAATGTCTGGCATTTTCTCCGAATCAAACGCTGTTGAAATTGGCAAAATTTCAGGAGCACGAGCCTTAATTACAGGCACAATTCTCAATCACACCGTTCAAAACGGTCAAACTAGAAAAGTCACTCGAAACGGTTTTGAATCATATCAAGTGAAAAAAGTAAATGCAGAGGGGAAAACATTTTACGACACTGAATATAAACCGGTGCAATTCGACGAATATTATAATTATTCCGAATCGAATGTTTCTATTCAATATAAAATGACTTCGATTGAAACGGCTTCTTTAATTAAAAATGACATCTTCACTGAGAAGAAAAAAGATGAAGTTATTTATGCCATTTATGGTGGCAATGCCAATAACCTCTTTCCCGCCAGTGGCAACGTAGTAAATACAAACAACCGTGATCGCAACGCCCTTAAGGAAATGCTTAACGCCCGCCGAAACGTTCGCGAGGGAAATGATCTAGCAAATGAATTGTATATTGAAATTGCGAAGAAAATTGCAGATAACGTTAAAACACAAATGCAAACGCTCGTTCCTTAATGAAATTATTTTTTAAATATTTCCTGTTTCTCGGAATCATTCTGCTAAACGCGTGCAGGGGAAAAGAAACTGTTAAAACAGTTGTTCCTCCACCACAAACAAAGCCAGAATGGGTTTCAGCGCGACCAGTTAACTCTTCGTATTACATTGGAATTGCAACTTGCTCGAAAACCACACAACCTGGCGATTATCAAGCTATAGCGAAAAAACTCGCGCTGAACGACTTAGCTACTGAAATTTCTGTTAAAGTGGAGGGGCAAACATTCTTCAATACAATGGAAGTGAATAAAGACTTCAGCGAAAGCTTTAGTTCAAACGTAAAGACATCTTCTTCCGAATTGTTGGAAGACTATGAGGTTGCAGGTATTTGGGAAGACAAAGAAATCTATGCTATTTATTATAAACTGAATAAAATAGAATATCAATCTAAAAAAGCTCAGAAAAAAGAGAATACACTGAGGTCTGCTCTAGACTACCTCAAAAAGGGAAGGGAGGCAAAGAAAATAGGAAATATCCCATCGGCGATAGACCTTTTGTATCATGGCTTGTTCGCATTGAAGCCCTACTGGACAGAAGTGAACCAAATGAAAGATGATAGTGGTAACGATATTTTCATAGACAACGAATTGTTCTCGGAAATAAGAGCCGTACTTGCAGATCTTAGATTTGAAACACCTTTGAAAACGATTGTACTTTCCTCTGTAAACACATTCAAAGCGCAAGTCCCTATAATGATTACATATAAAGGAGAAGGCGTTAGAGGAATAAATGTAAAATATGTCTATCAAAGAGACACCTACATGAAGCCAAAAATTGCAATGTCCGATAACGATGGAATTGTTCTTGCCGATATAGACAATGTTAGCTTGAAAACTAAAAACAACTCCCTCGAGTTGAGTTTCGTTATCGATGCTTTAGTTCCTCAAGATTTAGACTCAGACCTTGCACTAGCGATTGTTACCGGAATAAATACCGACCAGCGAAAAATACCTATTGAAGTTCTTGCTCCTAGTTTTTACGTATCGTCAAACGAATTCAGATTAGATGGCACAAAAACTTCTACACTTGCCGAAGCTACACGAAACACTCTTATAGCCAAGGGGATGAGAATAGCCACCAATGAAACTACTGCTGATTTTGTTGTTTACGTAAACGCAAACCCGCGAGCTGGAGAAGATATTCAAGGTTTTAAAGTAGCATATATCGATGGTAAGATTACCGTTAATGACACTAAAACAAACGCTTCTATTTTCGAACAAAGTATTAATGGCGTTAAGGGCGTTCAATTGTCGCATGAAAATGCCCTGCTCGAAGCATATAAAAAAACCCGTGAAAATATAGAAACGGCCCTGATTAATGAAATAATTAAAATTATTTTGTAAGTTTGGCATAATAACTGAAAACAACAATTCAACTAATATCTTGACAAAAATGAAAACACGTATTACACTTTTAGCAATTGCTGCAATGACAATGGTTGCTATTCCATCTTGTAAAAAGAAAAAAGAGGAAGTAAAAACTCCAGATCCGAAAGGAGAAGTAATCATCAACGAGTATTGCTCGGGATCTGAATACAAAAGCACGAAAGAATCTTTCCGCTCTACAGCTACTGGAGAGAGCATGGATCGCGAGACTGCCAAGAAAAAAGCTCGTTCAAACGCAATGTCTGAAATGGGAAAAACAATTAGCTCAACAATGAAAATTGTTGGTGACAACTACGCTAGTTCAACTGAAGTGAACAACAAAGAAGAAGTTACTGAGTCTTTCAACGAAATGGCTCGCACAGTTGTTGACCAAGAGCTTCGTGGTTGCATAGAAATCTGCGAGAAATTAACTCAACGTCCTGATGGAATATACGTAAGTTACGTTGCCCTTGAATTAAGCGGCAATACTATAGCAGATGCTTACCAAAGTGGTTTGTCAAAAAACGACAAATTAAAGGCAGACTATAACTACGAGAAATTCAAAGAGACTTTCGACAAAGAAATGGAGAAACTTTCTCAAGGTAAATAATCTCAAACCTCTTCAAAAAGGTCACTTCGGTGACCTTTTTTTTTCACCATGAAATCATTTTTAACCCTCATATTAGCCTGTGGCTTAGTGGTTGGATTCGGACAATCGAGTCTGAATCTTCATGTTGAAAATATTCCTACTCAAAACGCTAAAAAAGTGTTTCTGGAATCCTTCGAAAAAGATCAGTGGCAAATACTCGACAATGCTGAATTAAATATTTACGGTGATTTAACCTTTCCTTTTGCACCCTCACACATGGGGCAATACCGCTTGCGCTTTTCTGGAACCGGAAAATGTTGGACCGACTTTTACATTAATCCCAAAACACTTCCGAACTCAATTAATTTAGCCGTTGATTTTTCATCTCTAAAGGGACTACCCTCCTCGCTTTACAGCTCATTAGAACAAACTAATTATGTTGAATTGGCAACACTCTACAGCAATCAGCAAATCGAATATGACTTATACAAATCGGTTACGCACCCAGCCTTTCTGAATAAACAAAAAGACCTTAACAATTCAATAATCGAAAAAGGAATAGAAGTAGAAAAATCTGAAGTATACGAGAACTTTGGGCCTCTATTCTCTCGAAGACTTCCGCATGATTTCATGCAATTCGACAGCACCATATATTTCAAACATTTTCTAGGAAATGTAAATTACAACAATGAAATTATTCTCTTCCATTATGCTTTTGTACGTGGATTGAACCAGTATTTCAATCAGCTTTATAAAGCTTATCCAAAAACATATGCTCAGAAATTCACTGATGAACTTCTAGGGCGAATGGGTGAAAATGAAGCCGTAAATCAGTTCCTACACAACTTCATTCTGACTAAAATGCTAGACTATAAAAATGAAGATGGTCTAACCTATTATTTGAACAATTACGCAGACGGCTGCTCAAACGACGCTTCTCTCAGTGTTAATACCAAAAACCTGATTGAATCTTTAAAAAATTGCACTCCCGGGAAAAAAGCCGCTGAGCTTAAATATCCGAATGCAGAAGGGAAAAACATTTCTCTTGAAGAGACCTGTAAGAAAAATAAAATTACACTCGTCATGTTCTGGCGAAGCAATTGCTCGCATTGTGAAGAGTTCCACCCGCAGCTTCAAGAGATCTATAAGAAATACCACGACAAGGGTCTCGAAGTATATGCGATCTCTATTGATAAGGAAGAAGCGCCTTGGAAAAATCATCTTGCAACACATCAACAGCCCTGGATCAACGTACTTCCTCCTATGGACAAGCGACCGTTTCTCGCTAAGCACTATCCTTCGCCTTCTACTCCAACACTAATTGCCCTTGATTCCAACATGAAAGTCATTAGCAGACTCATTATGAGAAGTAAGTTGGAAAATTTCCTAGAAGAAAATAAGGCTTATTTTGAATAACCCACTACTTTTGTGCTTTACAAATCAGAATGAGCAAAGTAGACGTATTGTTAGGCCTTCAATGGGGCGACGAAGGAAAAGGAAAAATTGTCGATGTATTAACTCCGAAATATGAAATCGTAGCTAGATTTCAAGGCGGACCTAATGCGGGTCACACCCTCGAATTCAACGGAACGAAACACGTTCTTCATACCATTCCCAGCGGAATATTTCACGAACACGTTACCAACGTTGTTGGAAACGGAGTTGTTATAGACCCCATAGTATTTGCGACAGAGATTGAAAAACTCAATGCTAAAAATGTAGATGTTGCTTCTCGCCTTCTTATCTCAAAAAAAGCACACCTCATTCTTCCAACCCACAAACTTTTAGATGCAGCTTCAGAAGCAGAAAAAGGCAAATCTAAAATCGGATCTACGTTGAAAGGTATTGGCCCAACATACATGGATAAAACCGGTCGCAACGGCCTTCGAATTGGCGATATCCTTTCTGAAAACTTTAAAGAAAAATACAACACCCTAGTAGAGAAACATAAAAAAATGCTTTCGCATTTCCAGTTTGAATACTCTCTGGATGAAATGGAAACAAACTGGTTCGAAGGTATTGAAGTTCTAAAAAAATTAACCTTCATAGATAGCGAGAACTATTTGCACAAAGCCATTCGTGAAGACAAAAAAATATTGGCAGAAGGAGCTCAGGGATCTCTTTTAGATATTGATTTCGGTTCTTACCCTTTCGTTACTTCAAGTAACACCGTTGCTGCCGGAGCATGCACAGGTCTGGGTATTGCCCCTAACTCAATAGGTTCTGCTTTCGGGATTTTTAAGGCCTATTGTACGCGAGTGGGTAGCGGTCCTTTTCCAACAGAATTAGAAAATGAAGTGGGAGAGAAAATGCGTAAAGAAGGAAATGAATTCGGCTCAACAACTGGACGCGCACGCCGTTGTGGTTGGTTAGACATACCCGCGCTTCGCTACGCTTGTCGCCTAAATGGAATTACAGAATTATTTATGATGAAGGCAGACGTGCTTAGCATCTTCGAAGAAATTCTGATATGTACCCATTACAACATCAACGGTATTCAAACAGATGAAATGCCATACGATTTATTGGATGGAAAAGTTGAACCTGTTTACACCTCCCTCAAAGGATGGAACATAGACCTCACTCAAATCCGAACCATCGAGGCATTTCCGCAAGAACTTTCAGATTACATTGCATTTATTGAAAAGGAATTGGAAATTCCAATCACCTATGTTTCTGTTGGACCAGACCGCGAGCAAACCATTGTAAGATAAACTTCGAACAATATACAACTTCATTAAAATAGTTACAGTTGCGCTTTCCGTATTTCTGATCTCTCAGAAGTCAGCGGCTCAAGGCAAACACGTGCAATTGGTGCACTCAGACAAAATTGCATTCAATAAAAATCTAATCAATGGCCAGCGGCTCATTGGACATGTTCATTTAAAATTCGACGGAACAGACTTTTATTGCGACTCGGCATACAAATTCAGCAATGGAAATTTTCAAGCATTCGGAAACATTCGCGTAAACAAACCAGGAGAGTATAGCATTTCGGGAAAAAGATTGTTCTTCACTGATGCCTCACAGTCCGCCACATTGAATGAAAATTGCGTATTCACCGACGGAGGAATGACCATTACTTCACCCAATATGTCCTACAACATGAGGTCTGAAGTGGCTACCTATTCTGGGGGCGGAAAAGTTATTTCCAGTAAAAACAACAATGAATTAGTTTCTCAAACAGGTCGCTACCACAGTCCTTCAAACAACTTCACATTTAGGAGAAAAGTAACGGTAAAAAACAAAGACTATACGGTTGTCTCAGATACAATGTTGTACAACACAGTAACAGAAATCTCATATTTCTACGGACCAACAACAATAAAAGGAAAAGACCTAGAAATAAAATGTGAAAATGGATACTTCAATTCCAAAATAGAAACGTGCAGTTTCAAAAAAAACGCTCGCGTAAAATCAAAAGAACAAACGCTTTTCGGTGACAGTATTTTTTACAACGGAAAAGAAAAATGGGGCGAAGCTTTTCAGAATGTTGTCATCCTTGATAACAATTCAGATTTAACCATTCGCGGAAACTACGGAAGACACGAAGAGTTGAACGAAATTTCGTGGGTAACAGGAAAAAGCATACTTGAAAAAATACTCGAAAACAAGGACACGCTTTTCATAGTAGCAGACACTCTTTTTGCAAAAAAAACAAGTGCTGAAAATCGCGACATAAAAGCATATCACCACGTCCTACTTTTCAGCAAAGACCTGCAAGGAAAATGCGATTCACTGTCGCTTTCGGAAGCTGATTCAATTATGCGAATGTTCTATTCTCCTGTTCTCTGGAACGACGCTAATCAACTGACGGGTTCCGAAATTAATTTGCACTTCAAAAACGATAGTTTAGATTTTCTTTTTGTTCCAGAAAAAAGTTTTCTAGCATCTGAAGTTGTGCCGGGCTATTTCAATCAAATAAAAGGAAAATCTCTCCATGGTCAATTTATAAAAAACGATCTTAACGAGGTTCAAATAAAAGGAAACGGTCAACTCGCCTATTTCTCTACAGAGGAAAAAAACAAAAGAACCAAGTTAAGTGGATTGAATCGCACAGATTGCTCAAACATTCGAATTGAAATGATGGCAAAAGTGATACAAAAAGTTACATTGGAGAATGAACCAAATAGTTTGTACAACAGCATTCAAAAAGCCAAGGCCTCTCAATTCAAATTAGACGACTTTATTTGGCGCGGAAGTGAAAGACCTAAGTCGAAAGAAGATCTTCTGAAATTACGCGAATAGCGGTCTAGAAGACATCTGTTCGTGCACCTCCATTTTCACTGCACGAATGACATCTTCATTCGAAGCATTTGTAATTACTCTATCAATCGCACTCGCAACAAAAGCCATATCACTTGTCAGAAGACCTCTTGTAGTAATTGCTGGAGTTCCGATACGAATCCCGCTTGTTATAAATGGCGATTTATCGTCGAAAGGAACCATGTTCTTATTCACGGTAATTTCTGCACTTACCAAAGCTCTTTCTGCATCCTTTCCTGAAATATTTTTATTTCGAAGATCAATGAGGAAGCAATGATTGTCTGTTCCCCCTGAAACTATTTCATAACCCTTTGCCGTTAAATGATCTGCAAGTGCACTCGCATTCGCCATAACCTGCTTGCCGTAAGTTTTGAAATTTTCTGTAAGCGCTTCATTGAAAGCTACTGCTTTCGCTGCTATGACATGCTCCAAAGGACCGCCTTGCATGCCTGGAAATACTCCGCTATCTAGAACAGAGGAAAGAGATCGCATTTCACCTTTCATTGTTTTCGCTCCCAATGGATTTGGGATATCATTTCCAACCATAATAACACCACCTCTTGGACCGCGCAATGTTTTGTGAGTGGTTGAAGTAACAATATGACAATGCGGAAATGGATGGTTCAATAAACCTGCGGCAATTAATCCTGCAGGGTGCGAAATATCGGCCATTAAAATAGCGCCTACTTCATCGGCAATTGAACGGAAAGCAGCATAATCCCAATCGCGACTGTATGCGCTGGCACCGCAAATAAGAAGTTTCGGTTTACACTCAAGAGCCTTTTCCCGAACCTTATTCATATCTACTCGTCCGGTTTCTTTTTCCACTCCGTAAAAAAATGGCTTATAGAGTTTACCGGAATAGTTAACGGGTGAGCCATGTGTAAGATGACCACCTTGAGAAAGATCTAAACCCAAAATGGCATCACCTGGATTAAGTATCGCCAACATTACTGCGCTATTCGCATTAGCGCCACTGTGCGGTTGCACGTTAGCCCATGAAGCGCCAAACAATAGCTTCAAACGATCAATAGCTATTTGTTCCACCTCATCTACTACCTCGCAACCGCCGTAATACCTCTTTTTCGGAAGTCCTTCGGCATACTTGTTTGTTAGAACTGAACCCATCGCTTGCATCACTTCATCGCTCACATAATTCTCAGATGCAATAAGTTCTACACCGTTGGTTTGTCTTATTCTTTCGCGTTCGATTAGGTCGAAAATAATTTGATCTTTCATGTTGAAATTGTATTCATCAAAAGTAAGCTTGTTCTTATTAAAACTATTGCATTCAAAAAACAAAGCTTTTCCACCAATGCATGAACTTATTCACTTCGGTTTTATGTTTGCATTATGATTAGAAACACCTTTGTTATCCTTTCGCTTTTGATAGTCCAATTAGGAACAGCTCAAATTGTAGATAATCGAGAGGGAAAAGCATTTCAACAAGAAATGTTTTTCAGCCAAGAATTCCTCTGGCAAAATAAAGTTTCCAGCATCACAGGAGTGTGTCAGATGAAACGCACTGGCAAAGCCATTGAGAGCCGTCCAGACATTACTGTTTATCATTTCAATGAAACTGGACAGCTTACAAAGATTGATGCCGTTACTAGTGTTCTGACAATGGTAGATAGCACTCATATTATTTTCGATCGAAACGAGCTCGGCCTCGTTCAAAATAGAAATGAACTTGGTCGAAATGGTTATTCCACCACAGCATTTTTCTATGATAATAAAGGAAGAATATCTCGAATTGACAACTCCGTTTCTGAAAACAAAAGCATAGAAAAATTAAAGCTTGTGCCGGGTTTAACTGTAACAGTAAACTCGGAGTCCTTTAAATTTTCAGAACCATCGGAATTGATACTAAGAAAAGAGAGCTTTAATAATTATGGACTTCCCTACTCAATCGAGCTCGTATTTCGCGACACCGCTGGTTTTGTTATCAGAGAAGAAAAGGAATTAACCTTAAGTGGCAAAAGTTTAAGTAAAGTTTATACCTACAACGACAAAGGTTGGATAGCTCAAATTTCAACCATCGAAAGTGGAACAAAGAAGGAATCAAAACGTGAGAACTTTTTTTATGATAAAATCGGCAATCTCGTAAAGGTTGGTTATTACTCAAATTCGAAACTAACTCGTGAGATTGAAATACTATATAGCCCTACGTCCTTTATAGAGGCGACTCTTGATCAAGATATGGAATCAAAGGACATAACAATAACCAAATATTCATACGAATACAAAAAATGAAAGCGTTTATATTTTCCTTCTTTTTCATTTTGAGTGCAGCCGCTTCTGCCCAACCCGGCAATGATGTTATAACTCCCGAAAACGCGGCTTCTAAACAACAAGAACAACATGATAAAATAGAAAAAGAATATCTCAATCGTGTAAAGCAGCACCAAGACCTTCAAGGAAAAAAAGAGAAAAGAAGAATGAAGCAGCACTTGAAAAAATCACAAAGGCAGCGCAAAACAGGCAATCTCCCTTGGTACAAAAGAATCTGGATTCGAAGAAGATAGATTCTTAGAAATGAAAAAAACCTTTTGATTTAGTCGCCGAAAGCAAAAAAAAACTTGAAAATACTGAATCTGTTTTTTAGCTTTACCATTGTGTTCGTTGAAACAGGCCTATTACATTGATAATCAGAACAAAAAATAAAAAAACAAAGATAGATTTGCTGAACTTTGGGAATTAACCTAAGCTTGCCTTATTTTAGCGCCCGTTGTATACTTTAATAATTCCTTAACCTGGTTTTTATGCGGAGAAAATTATACCTTCTTTTGAGTTTCATTGTCCTCTCTGTTTCTAGTGCTTTTGCGCAAGGAAACGCTGGATCTTTGAAAGGAAAAGTCATTGACAAAGAGACGAAGAAGCCTCTTCCTTTCGTGAATGTTGTTCTGTTTTTGAATGGAAATCTGATTACAGGTGGACAAACAGACCCTGACGGACAATACACGATCAAACCTGTTGATCCAGGAACATACGAAGTTCAATTCAACTTCGTTGGATACCAAACGCAAAGTCAAACCGGCATTCCAATTTCGGCCGGAAAGATTCAATTCGCAAATGCCGAATTGAGTTCTGGCCTTGAAATGAATACCCTTGAAATTAAGGAATATCGCGTTCCACTTATCGATAAAGACGGTGGAGCTTCTGGTGGAACCGTAACTCGTGAAGAACTAGAGAAAATGCCTAGTCGTGATGCGCTTGGTCTGGCACAAACTAGAACTAGAGAAAATGCCTAGTCGTGATGCGCTTGGTCTGGCACAAACAGTAGCCGGAGTTAGCTCTGCTGGGACAGGCGGAGGAATTTCCATTCGTGGTGCACGTACCGGATCTACCTGGATTTACATCGACGGAATGAAAGTGCGCGGATCAACTTCACTTCCGAAATCTGCGATTGAAGAAGTTTCTGTAATCACGGGAGGAATTCCAGCTAACATTGGTGATGCAACAGGTGGGGTAATCAATATCTCTCTTCGTTCTGCATCTTCTCAATTCAACGGAGGACTTGAAGTAATTACCTCAGGATTCAAAATAGGTGAACAAGCAAAAGGCCTAGACTCATATGGCTACAACCTTTTAGAGGGTTCATTGTCTGGTCCAATCCTATTTAGAAAGAAAGCAGACGGGTCTAATGGCAGACCAATATTAGGTTTTTTCCTTTCAGGTAACTATACTGACGTTGTAGATGGCGGACCAACCTTCGGCGGTGTTTACCGTATGAAAGAAGATTCTCGTCAAGCAATTTTAGCTAACCCATTGCGTCAGAATGTTCAAGCAGACGGCACTGTAAACGGAGCCTTGTATAATGCTGACTTCCTTACTGCTAATGACTTTGAGAAGATTAAGACTCGTATGAACGTGCGTTCTAGGCAAGCAAATATCGTTGGTAAAATTGACCTCAACGCATCTGAAAACGTAACGTTAACTTTCGGAGGAACAATGGCTATCAGCCGCGGAAACGGTTTTGACTTTGGCAACATGCTTTCAAACTGGCAAAACAACCAGCAGAATACGGGTGTTGATTGGAGGGTATATGCAAAATTTGCTCAACGCTTCAAAAATGCTGAAGAAGAGTCGGGAAGTTCTAACTTGAAAAACGTGTTTTATCGTATTCAAGCAGATTACCAGCACGGTTACAACAAATCTGAAGATGCTGCCCATGGTGATAATCTTTTCAGATATGGTCATGTTGGAACCTTCGATATTTATCGCAAGCCATCATACACCTTGAATAGCTCTGGAAACTTCTTCGAGCAGAACGGATGGCAAGATGTAAATGTAAACTTCACTCCTTCTGAATACAATCCCGATCTTGCTTCTATTACAAATCAATTCTTTACGCTTTTTAATACAAATCCTTTTGTAACTGAGGTGTTGAACGGAACAGACGGAATTATTACGGACTCGCAATTCTTCGACCCTACTATTAATGATTTCACCTCTGAAACTGAACAAATCGGAAATTCTCCATATGCTTCAATTACGAACATTCAGGGTGGAAACGGTTTAGTTAATGGCCAACAACCTGCCGACACCTATGGATTGTGGTCGCACATAGGTGCAAAATCAAACAATTACAGTGTATCAAACAACAGTCAGTTCCGTATTTCTGGATCTGGTTCTGCAGACATTGGAGATCATGCTATTGAAGTGGGTTTCGAATTCGAGCAACGCAAGGATGCGGGCTACCAGATTAATCCTATAGGACTTTGGACATTGGCTCGTCAATACGCGAACTACCACAACCAAGAATTGAATACAGATGATCCGTCTTATTTCAACAACGGAACATACACTTACATTGATTACAGCAACCTTGTTGGTACAGGACAATTCGAATTTGACTATAACTTAAGAACTTCTTTAGGTCTGAATCCAAACGGAACTGATTTCGTAAATACTGACGGGCTGAGCCCTGACTTCCTTTCAGTAGATATGTTTGGAGCAAGCGACCTGTTGAACTCTGGAATCAATGTAGTAACGTACTTCGGATATGACCACAGAGGTAACATGTTAAGCAAAAAGCCATCTTTGGATGATTTCTTCTCTGAAACCTATAAACTTGGAGATGGTGATTATTATACTCGTGCTGTAGGAGCGTTCGAACCTGTATACATTTCAGGTTACATTATGGACAAGTTCGCATTTGATGACTTAATTTTCAACGTAGGTCTTCGTATTGACCGCTACGACGCGAACCAATATGTACCAAACGATCCTTATGTAATTAGTCAAGCTTTCACAGCTGGCGAAGTTGATTTTTCTGATTTTGGAGCATCAAGACCAGCGAATATCGGAAATGATTTCGTAGTATATGTAGATGATATTCGCAACCCAACAGCCATTCAAGGTTATCGCGACGGAGACAATTGGTACAATGCACAAGGTACACTTGTAACGGATCCTTTCACTAGCATTGCAGCAGGCGGAAAAATTAATCCTTATTTGAGTGTTGATCCTGATGATGCATTAACCAGTAAAGCGTTCAAAGAATATACACCTGCAGTGAATTTCATGCCTCGTGTTGCATTCTCTTTCCCTATATCTGAGGAAGCTTTGTTCTTTGCACACTACGATATCTTAACGCAGCGTCCAACTTCAAGCAACCGTTTCAATCCAGTTGATTACTTGTACATGGAAAATAGAAACGTCTTAATCAGTAACCCGAATCTCCGTCCTGAAAAAACAGTTGACTACGCGCTTGGATTCCAACAAGTACTCTCTAAATCATCTTCAATTAAAGTTGAGGCATTCTATCGTGAATTACGTGATATGATTCAAGTTCGTCGTTTCAACGGAGCTTACCCTAGCACCTACAGTGCCTTCGGTAACTTAGACTTTGGAACTGTTAAAGGATTAACACTTACTTATGACCTAAGAAGAACAGGTAATCTTTGGATGAAAACATCTTATACCCTTCAATTCGCTGACGGTACGGGATCAACTACTCAAACGCAACTGGCTTTGATTAACGCAGGTCTTCCAAATTTACGTACAGTATCTCCGTTCAACTACGATCAACGTCACCGCATCGTAACCACTGTAGATTACCGCTACGGTGAAGGAAAAGAATACAACGGTCCAGTATGGTTCGGAAAACAAATTTTCGCCAACACTGGAGCAAACTTAATTGCGAACCTAGGTTCTGGAACTCCATACACTGCTCAAGTATTCCCTACTCCTATTACAGGCGAGATTAGCCCAACAACAGCGGGAGGTATCAACAGTGCGCGTCTTCCATGGCAGTTCACAGTTGACATAAACTTTGACAAGAACTTCGCGTTGAAGTTTGGCGGTGAAGGTGATAAGCAAAAAGCAGCTAACTTAAACGTGTACTTCTGGGTGACTAACCTTCTTAACACTCAAAACATATCAAGCGTTTACCGTTTCACAGGAACACCAGATGACGATGGCTACCTAGCAGCAGCGCAATATCAGAACGTGATTAACACTCAAAACTCACCTGAATCTTTCAGAAACTATTACAGCATGTTCGTGAACAATCCTTACAATTTGGGTTCTCCACGTCAGATTCGTTTAGGTGTAAGATTTGACTTTTAATTTTTGAGAAAATGAATTATTCAAAAAGCATGAGAAAGAATATATATTTAAGTTTAGTTGTTCTTACACTTGGATTTGCGAATCAAGCATTCGCTTACAAGTCTATTCTGGAAAATTCTGGAATGGTTCAGAACAACGAAATCGTAACTGATTCTCGCGCAGCTTTGTGCGCACCTGCGACAGGTCTGAGAGACTTAGCTTGGAATAACGTGAAAGCGTTAATCGAAACGGGTGGATCTATGTGGCAAAACCGCTCATTGAGCCGCGCTGCATATGAAGTGCCAAAAGGTGGTGGAGTTTCTTCTATCTACGCCGGAGCGTTGTGGATGGGCGGTATATCACCTGACCAACAGTTAAAACTTGCTGCTGTACGTTTTAGAACTGAGGGTAATGACTACTGGCCAGGCCCCCTAACAAACGATGGTACAGCATCTGTAACCGAGACAACTTGCGAGCAATACGATAGATTCTTTGTTTCATTGCGTCAAGATGCTCAAAAGCACCGTGCATACTTCGATTGTATCGCCGCTGGAGGATCAGATTGTGCTACAGATTACGCAATTCCTGGATACTTCTACGAATATCCAGCAATCGGAAATACCGCGGCTGGACAAGATTTATACCTTGCTCCTTTCTATGACTATGACCAAGATGGATTCTACAACCCTCAAAACGGTGACTATCCTTGGTACGATTTCTTAAGAGAAATCAATTGTGCTGAGCGTCGCAGAGAAGACATCGTTCCTTTGTACGGTGACCAAACTTACTACTGGATTTTCAACGATAAAGGTAATGCCCACACTGAATCTCAAGGACAGCCTATCGGAATGGAAATTCGCGCACAAGCGTTTGCTTTTACTTCGAATGACGAAGTGAATAACATGACTTTCTACAACTATGTATTGATTAACCAAGGTTCACAAACTTTGACTGAAACATACTTCGGTTCATGGGTTGACCCCGATTTAGGAACATCTACAGATGACTATGTGGGTTGCGATGTTCAACGCGGTTTGGGATATTGCTACAACGGAGATGCTTTTGATGAGCCAACTTCTTCTTCTTTAGGTTACGGTTCAAACCCTCCAGCTGTGGGTGTTGACTTCTTTGAAGGACCTTATCAAGATAACGACAATAAAGACAATCCTCTAACTACTGATATTATAGACGCTATCGATCAAGACGGTATTCCTTACAAAGGTTTAGGTATTGGTTATGGCGACGGTGTTTTAGATAACGAACGTTTCGGTATGCGTAAGTTCGTTTATTACAACAATAGCCAAAACCCTGTGAATGGTGAGCCCGCTTTACCAAGTCACTTCTACAACTACATGAGAGGTTTCTGGAAAAACGGACAGCGTATGAACTACGGTGGTAACGGAGCTTCTGGTGCAAATGTGACTGACATTTCAGCAGATTATATGTTTCCAGATGATACCGATCCATTGCATTGGGGAACGGGAGGAGTAATTACAGATGATTGGTCAGAAGAATCAGAAGGTAACCCACCAAATGACCGTCGTTTCATTCAAGCTGCAGGTCCTTTTACATTGAAACCTGGTGATTACAATAACATTACGTTAGGAGTTGTCTGGGCGAAAGCAAACAGCGGTGATCCTTTTGAATCTGTGCGATTACTTCGTGAATTCGATGACAAAGCACAATCATTGTTCGACAACTGTTTCGAATTGGTTTCAGGTCCTGATGCTCCAGATGTAGCCGTTCAAGAATTAGATAAAGAAATTATTCTATTGTTGAACAATGACAATGCAATCTCTACAAATTACCAAGAAAACTACGGTCCAGACCAAGGCGGTTTTGACCCGAGTATACCAGAAGAATTAGCAGATGGAACCCAACTGACAGAAGCGCAGCGCTCATATGCCTTTGAGGGTTACTTGGTTTACCAAAGAGTAAACGATGATGTTAGCGCAAACGATTTGGGCGATATTGAAAAAGCTCGATTAATTGCTCAGTGCGATATTGAAAACGGAATTGGTCGAATTATTAATTTCTCTCGTGATCCTATTACAGGATACATTGTTCCTGAATTAAAAGTTGATGGAGCAGATGCGGGGATTCAACGTTCATTCCAAGTAACAACAGACGCCTTCGCAACAGGTAATAACGCTCTTATTAATCACAAGACCTATTACTTCATGGTCATTGCATACGGTTATAACAACTATTCGCAATATGACGTTGCCTTAGAAAAAGGTCAAGATGAAGCATTCCTTTCTTCAAGAAAGAGCGCTATCGGAGAAATTCAAAAAATCTCTGCTATCCCGCACATCCCTTCTCCTGAATTAGGTGGCACCATTCAAAATTCAAATTACGGAGATGGCGTACCATTGACCCGTCTTGAAGGAAAAGGAAACGGAAGTAATGACCTCTTGTTAGGATCTGAAACTGAAGCTATTATTCTCGCGAACAACAACATCAGCGAATTAACCTACGCTCCTGGAAAAGGACCTGTGCAAGTTAAAGTTGTTGATCCATTGCGTGTTCCTTCTGCTGACTTTGAACTTCGTTTAAAAACAACTGAGTTTG
Organism: Flavobacteriales bacterium; assembly: GCA_044356625.1. Classification (GTDB taxonomy): domain Bacteria; phylum Bacteroidota; class Bacteroidia; order Flavobacteriales_D; family Sanyastnellaceae; genus CAIZGX01. The sequence goes on from JBIKVX010000009.1 coordinate 17,521, forward strand.
GAGAAGACACTCCCGACAGTATGTATTGGGAATTGGAAAACCTTGACAACGGAACCATTTACGGAACCTACAAGAAATTCAATACCTCAAGCGAAGATGTTATCCTTGATTGGGGACTATCCGTTACTTGGGGACAATACGATTTCCAAGTAGACGGCGCACAAGTTAAGCATTACACAGAATTGCTATCGTCTTCAGTTTCTTACAATGACCCATCTAAACCTTGGTTATTAGGAATAGAGGATGCTGAGGGATTCTCTGAGCAAAACTGGATTCGTTCCGGCAGTGTTAAAACAGAGGGAACTGACCCACAGGCTCTATCGGAAGCTTTGTATGACGACTTTGAGCAAGGAAGTACTGGATTCCCTTTTACTGACGAACAAGAGAAATATGAAGCAGTAGCAGGCGGAACATGGTCTCCTTATTGCTTAGTGGCCGGAACGGTTCTGGATCCAAATGATGCAACTATCATTGTAAATAATGTAGCTCCAACAACCGATGCTTTGAAAGGTGATCTTGATCAATTGGATCAACAACGCAAATCAAACATCAAAGGTCTAAACAACATCGATGTTGTCTTCACAAAAGACAAATCGAAATGGACGCGTTGCCCAGTATTAGAAATGCAATACACCTCTTCCCTAGCTGAAGATAACGACGGTGACAATACTGTAGATCCAGAAAAAATGAAAGTACGTCGCGCTCCTTCTGTGGATAAAAACGGAAGAAAAGCAGGACAGGCTGGATACAACTCAGCAGAAGGAGATTTAGTAGGTGCTATCGGAATGGGTTGGTTCCCTGGATATGCAATAGACCTTAGCACAGGAGAACGATTAAACATGGCGTTCGGTGAGGACAGTTGGTTAGTTGGAGAAAACGGTCGTGATATGATCTGGAATCCTTCAACCCGTCTATACACAAACAATGGTCAACCATTATTCGGTGGGCAACATTGGATCTATGTGTTTAAGAATCTTCGTTACGAAGATTACTCAGCTACAAGCCCTGCTTCTAGTTTAGCGCTTGTGCCTAGATATGACGACGGTGCATTCCTTTACAGTAAATTGTCTGATCCTTCGATTAGCTCTTCAAACTGGAAGAAAGTATTCCGCGGTTGTACTTGGGTAGGTAGCGGACTTGTAAATCCAGAACACCCTCTGCTTT
>JBIKVX010000153.1:0-5294 GCA_044356625.1 Flavobacteriales bacterium
TTTTAAATTAAAAAAAATGAACAGAATCCTATTGTTTTTTACCCTGTGCTTTTTTGTTGCCTCTTGCGGCTCGAATAACAATGAAACAAATACTCAAAAAAAAGACGATCAAACTACTCAAAAAACAGAAAACTCTGCAGAATTTGACATTGTAGGTAAATGGATTATGTATGAAGATGTTGATAGAAAAGGATTAAGTGATGAAAGAGGAACTATGATATTTAAGGAAAATGGTGATTTTACTTTTGTTAAAAATGACAAGAACCAAAAGAACAGTAAATATGAGTTTAGCCTAAAATTCAAAACTTTGACAATCGAAGGAGAAACGGTAGATATAGAAATTATCGATAAGAACAACATTTTGCTTAAAGGCAAGCATGAGAGTGGCAACAAATGGGTGTCTCAACTCGTTCGCCAATAGCAAAACAAGCTTTTGATTAAAGAGTCGTGCTCGGACTTCAGGAAATTGAATGGAGTCCAACATGCTCTAACTCCAGCAAATTACTTGAAAGATTTTTTGTTGCCCAAAATGCCTGGGTAACTGCGTTATTATTCTTACCCTCTCTTAACTTATCTTCCCTATTAATAGAGAAGATAATCCTCTCCCAAATTCCCGCGCTTCTGCAACTTCAAATCTTGAAGCAATGGAGATTTAATGTTCAGCTGAATGTAATAACTCTGACGAAGTCCGAACGGAACCACGTTCGCGCTTAACTCCCAACAGTGAAGATCTACGTGAAGTCCAATGGTGGTCGTAGTCATCTTCTTCGAATTGAAATCGTATCCACCGTTGAAGCTCAACGCCAAGCGTTTCGCGAAGGCAACATCGCCCATGAACGTGACCGCTTGAGTATAAACCGTGCTGTCGCGCTGTTGATCAACCAACCACTTCTTGCTCATGCGCAAATTGTAATTCACACTCAAATTCCAAGGAACATTAAAGTCAATAAGCGATGCCTGGTTGGTAGAAAGGACCTCTTGCTGTAGAGGTGTAACCGCTGGATTGGGCGACGTCTGATTAGAACTTGGCTTCGACTGCTTGCTGCGCACAACAATCCCCAATGCTAAATTGGTTCCTTCCATGCGTGCCAATCCCTTTCGCGATTCATTCAAAAAAGTATCAATCTTCCTTCCCAACGAATCACGATCATACATACTGTATGAAGACGAATAGTTCATGGTTAAGAATTTTCCAACCGATGTAAAGGCTGAGAAATTCACATTGCTCCACTGTATCGAATCGGCCATGAAATTGCGCGAAGCGCTCGTCTTGAAGCTATCAATAATCTTCACCTTCTTGTACGAAACCTTCGCCGAAGATTCATCGCGAACCTTCGCTTCAACATTCTGATTAACAGAGAAATTCATGTTCGCTGTCTGAGAAGAACTCGTCGGTGCAAAGCGCGCCGCATCAAATGCCGAATACCCCAAGAACTCGCCATTCACTCCGTAATAACCAAACTGCTGAAAATTCTGATAAGGCGTATACGAGAAACCAACATTCGGCTGAATCATGTGTCGAACCGCTTTCAACTTCTTCGCTCCCTTCCGCACAAACGTGCCGTAAATGCGTGTGTTCGCTGAAATCTGTGTCGACCAATTTCCCGCTGCTTTGAATCCAGCAACCGTATCCAACTGCGCATCGCTTATCGGAGAAACCACTTTCCAAGTTCCATAACCCGTGAAGGTGGCAGACGGATTCAATGTTAAAAATTGTCCCAACTTCCACGAAGTACTCGCGGTGCTATTCATGCGAACACCACTCGTGGCCTTGTTCAATAATTCACTCATCGTCAATTGCCCGAACTGTTGCTCATAAGCAGATAACTGCTGCTCGGTATTCAAAGAAGCGTTAATTCCAATCGGAGATTTCGGAAAGACCTTCTTCAACAAATTAATACGCGATACGTTGAACGCCGCAGACGGCAAGGTTATCTGAACCAATCGAGACTGCGTGTTCTGCGTGTGATTCGCCGAAAGTGCCAATGAGAATGGTTTTCCAGGAAACGACTTCGACCATTGAACCGCAGAATTGAACGTACTCGTTAAGAAGTCTTGTTGCGTAGCGTTCAAGTTATTTCTGAAATTCTGAGAACTTCCCAAATTCACATTCGCGTTGAACGACTCGTTCGGACGTGCCTTCGGATCTTGCGAGTGATTCCAACGAACGTTGAAGGTCGATTGCTGAATGTAATTCGGCAACTCGCGGAAGCCCGTCTTATTAATGGTTCTCGAAATATTGAAAGATCCTTGATACTTGTATCGCTTCTTGTAACTCGTAATGTTCTTAATGCTCCACGACCCGCCCGTATAAACATCAAACAATAGCTTCGTGTCTATGTGATCGTTAATGGGGAAATAATATCCCAGATTCTGAACGAAGAATCCCTTCGCTCTTCCGTTTCCATATCCTGGAATTAAAATTCCATAGGTACTTTCTTTTTTATTCGGAAAGAATCCAAACGGCAATCCCAGCGGAACCGGCACCTTTCGAAATTGCAAATAGAGCGGTCCGCTCACAATCTTTTCATTCGGAATAATAATGGCCTTCGACAATTGAAAATGAAAATGCGGATTCGGATTGGAACACGTGGTGAACTTTCCTTTTCGAATGTGAATGGTCTTGTCTACCTGCATCTTCGAAATGGCAGTGTGCAAATATGCACTGGCCTCTTCTGTGCGCACTCCGTAGCTGATTCCTCTTTTCGATTTAAAATTATATCCCAACGAATCTTCTTCGAACGAAGTCTCTCCCTGCGTGAACACGGGCTTTCCCGTATAGACACCTACCGAGTCTTTAAAACCCTTCGCGAAGGCAATGTTGTCGGTCAATGAAAACGCGATATACCCAGCCTTCAACTCTAAATCTCCGTAGGTCACGTAAGAGCCCAATCCGTATAAATACACGCGGTCATTGATCAAATCCATCACTGTACTGTCCTTCCCAAAGTAGTGAACTTCCTCCATGGCTTGATCTTCAGAGGAAAAATAAAGGGTATCCACAGGCATAGGCGGCAATGAATCAGACTGCGCAGAAAGCGGGTTCAATAAGGAGCTTATCAACACCGCACACGTGAAAATTAGACCGCATCTGAAGTTCATGCCTTCACAAAGAAAAATAGTTTTGTATAAATTGCGTTTACGTGTCAAAGCTATGCTAAACATTCGAGATAATAAACCCTTACAGCAGATGCATAAAAAAATAGTTTACATTTTTTTGATGGCTCTTGTTTTCACTTTGGGAACGGCTTATCGCATTTCGAAAAAAGTAGAAGTAACGGATAAAAAGTTTATTGTTGTGTTAGACGCCGGACACGGTGGAACCGACCCTGGCACCTTGGGCACAGGACGCTACAAGACTTCCGAAAAAAACATTGCCCTTGATGTTACTTTAAAAGTGGGAAAGCTTATCGAGGAGAATTACCCCAACGTTAAAGTCGTTTATACAAGAACAGGCGACACCTTCCCTACCCTTAAACGTCGAGTTGAAATAGCGAACACTAACAACGCCGACCTCTTCATTAGCATTCACTGCAACGCCAATCCAAATGCCGAAGCTTCCGGTTCCGAGTCATTCGTGATGGGTTTACACAAATCTGAAGAGAGCTTGCGCAACGCCATGCGTGAAAACGCTTCAATCTATTTGGAAAGTGACGGCGGAAAAGATTACGACGGATTCGACCCGAATAATCCAGACACCTATATTGCCATGAGTCTTCGAGAAAATATCTACCAGGACAAGAGTATTCTCCTCGCGAAAAACGTTCAAGATGAATTTGTAAAGTTGGGAAGAAAAAATCGCGGTGTGAAGCAAGCACCTTACTACGTGGTCACCTTCACGAACATGCCGAGTATTCTTATTGAATTGGGATTCCTTTCCAACCACAAAGAAGAAGATTACCTGCAAGGCCAAGCTGCTAAAGAAGAATTAAGCTCCGCTGTTTACCGCGCCTTTGTCGATTACCAAAGCAAACTTTTCAACATTCAACCTACAAACAGCCCTCCTCCTGTTGCAGCAAAGGAGCAATCACCTGAGCAAAACAAGTATGACGGTCTTATTTGGGAAGAGATTCCTGTTGAAGAAGTGGCTTTCAAAGTTCAAATTATAAGTTCTGCCAATCCCCTACAAAAAAAATCGACTCAATTTAAAGGTTTAGACAGATTTGAGGAATACCTTAGCAACGGCTCTCACAAGTACCTGGTTGGATGTACTCGAAGTTTAGACGACGCCAAAAAGAATCAAAAAATTCTTCGCGATGCTGGTTTCAGCGAAGCGTTTGTCGTAGCCTTCGAAAATGGCATCCGAATTAGCAACGAAAAGGCCCTTAAAAAAAATCAGAAATGAGCGGTAAAAAAGCACGCAACGAAGTTGTCATAGGAGCAGTGGTTATTGTCATACTTGCACTTGTCTATTTCGGAGTAAGTTTTTTAAAAGGCGTAAATATTTTTTCAACTCAAACGAGATATTACGCCATTTACGATGAAATCGGAGGGCTAGAAGTTTCTAGTCCGGTTATCATCAACGGATTTAAAATCGGAATTGTTAAAAATATAGAACTTGAATCAAATGGTTCAGGAAGACTTGTTGTTGAGATTGTTCTTAACGACGCAGAAGTTGCTATTCCGAAAGATTCGCAATTGAAAATTTATGACTCGGATTTTTTCGGAGGTAAAGCCATTCAAATTGTCATGGGGAAAAGCTCTGACATGGCGAGCTCCAAGGACACATTAAATGCGGTCATTGAAAAAGGATTGGCGGAAACACTGAAAAATGAGCTCGACCCAATTAAACAAAAGTCGTCTGAAATATTTCGTGGGGTAGACAGCGTGCTTTCTAGCATGCAAAGAACATTAAACAACTCCGGGGCCGAAGGACTTCCTTCGCTATTTGGTTCTTTGCAACGAACAATGAATAATCTAGAATCGACTTCATCAAACTTGAATGAACTTATTTCAAGCAACGGTGGAAGAGTTTCTGAAATCATTAGCAACGCGCAGACACTTACCAACACACTCAAAGCGAATAACGGAAAGATAGACCTCGCCATTAAAAACATTTCCCAGTTTACAGATACCCTTTCTCGAATTCGTCTCACGACTACCCTTTTCAAAGTAGATCAAGCGATGGGACATTTTGAAGAAGTTATGACTAAAGTGAACACCGGACAAGGGACACTTGGCAAACTCGTTAACGACGACAGCTTGCACACCGAATTAATCAGCGCTACCCATAGCCTAGATTTGCTGCTCGACGATATGCGCAACCACCCGAAAAGCTACGTAGGGTTCTCCTT
>JBIKVX010000203.1:0-4030 GCA_044356625.1 Flavobacteriales bacterium
TGCCTTGGTAACCACCAAATAAATACTGTCGGTGTTGTCGAGAATACCCATTGTTTCAAGGCTATTCAAAACCATGATCAAATTCAAACTCTGCTCAAAGGCATCCGCACCATCATTGTCCACCGAATAGTCCAAAACAAAAAACAAGGCTTTGGAGTTCTTGTTTTGAAGGTATTTTTGATGTTCGTTGAAGTTACTCTTGCCATCAGTCGCAACGCGCTCAAACTTCTCACCGGCCATGTCTAAGATGTTAAGAGGCAAGTCGTATTTCGTGCGAGTGACCTTTCCCAAGAATCCTTTCTTTTCTTCTTCAATGGATAAAATAACCTCGATGTAATCGATGAAATTATTTGGATTTCCGATAGGAAGAATTCCCTTCGAAAATCCACCACCTAAAATTCTGAAGTATTGAGAGCTTCTCGGATTAGCAACTTCAGGATTACAAATACCAATGCGCATCCAGTGGCTGAGCATACTTGCAATAAGGCAAGATTTACCCGCCGAAGGCATTCCAAGGAAATAGAAATCAGTTCTGTCTTTTTGCAAAGGGGGCAAAGCAGAGAAGTCTACCGCAGGCATCTGCTGCATGGTATATTTACGAATGCGATCAACCATGGACTGATCTAAAAAACACCTGTTTATTAAATCGTCTTCTGATATTTCGTCGTTTAGCAGCGCCTCTTGAATTTGACTCACTGTAATTTTTCTTCGAACGATTCGATCAATAAGCTGAGCGTTTGCAGAAAGTGGAATAGGTGGAGTGTATGCCCCAGAGCCAAAAGATGGATATTCCGGCTCAGGAACGGGTACTTCCTCTGGTCCGAAAATAAGATCAATTCGAGACTGATGCATCCCCGCTGCCACAAGGGTTTCTTTCGAAATGTTTTCTTGATTTACCCGTATTTTGGTTAGCTCTAAGTCTATATTATTTAATTTCTCACCGTTTAATCCGTATTGAATAAGACAGTTCAATTCGAAATTATGAATACGAATGAAGTTATCGATTTCCACCTTCCCGTATGTATTAATTGAGTTTAATACGGGTAGTTGGTTTGGCGTAGCATTGCACATAGGGGTAATAATTGAATAGGTAAAGGTTATGAGCCAAACTGTCTTCCCTTCGTTAGGAAGTATGGCAAGAGAATGAAAATTTGAAACATGACAATCACAATGATACTTGCAGCCCCGAGGTGCTTTTTAGCAAGATCAACAGGGTTGTTAATCAGAGATTTTTGCAAATAAGATTTTTGTGTCACCGAAAGCTGATGGCTGTTTACCGTGCGTGCTTTAAGTTCGTTACTGAGGGCATCGTAATCGGAAGTGATCTTCGTGTTTAACTGTTCCAACGTGCTTGTGATTTCCATTCGGTTCCAGTTGGTAATATTCTGAGTTGCTTTTTCGAAATACTCTTCTTTATTTTCACCAATTAACTCAGTTGGTTTAAGCGCGAATTCGTCGTTTAAATAGGCCGTTCTTTTTTGAAGAGCTTGAGGCAGATTCGATTGGCTAAGTAAATTGGTTATACAGTCATTGTTGCAGTTGAACGGTGCGGCGTTCAAAGTGGCTCTTGCACTGGCATTGCCTGGATTGGTTTTGATAGCGTTAATGTTTTCAATAAACTGAGACTCTAGATCAGAGGTGAAAGTTTGATATTGATCGGTGTAATCTTTATATATGGCTTGAAGACCTTTAACCTTGTTTAAACCTGATTTTTTTATTTCTTCTTTTTCAAAAAACTCAACATTCACGAAATGAAGAACAAAAACAGAAAGGGTTAAGTTAATAAATGCATAAAGGCCAAACAGCGCATAAAAGCTGGTAGGGTATCCTTTTCTTTTTCTGTTTTCCTTTTCCCAACAAAATTTAATAATTAAATAATAGATGGCCACCACGAAAATGACACTGGCAATACCTGCTATTAAAATGTTACCGCTGAACATATACAGACCGCCGATAAAGCTAAAAAGCAAAGTGAAAATAAGACCTATGGCCTGAATAAGAAGAATTAAGAGCTTAAAGTTTTTCTGTCTAGCTTTCATTGGTGAAGAGTTGTTTAAAAATGGTTTTTTAGGTACATACAAATATAATCATTTTTCTATTTTAATGATTGATTTTAAAGAGCGCTTTGTCTATCTGAATAAGTGGCGGACAATTCGACTCAGACAAGGGTTTTGCCGTTTCATGAAGTATTTTTAAAATTTCAGCGTTGGGCATGTTTGGTTTTGCCGATTTGAGCAGGGCAATGCAACCCGTAACAATAGGCGCAGCCATACTTGTACCGTCCATAAATTCATAATTATTGCCAGGAACGGTGCTAAAAATGTGTTCGCCGGGCGCAGAAATGTAATTTATTGAAGTGCTATTGGCTTCGGAGAAATTACTAAATGAAGCTTTTTTTAATCGTTCATTAACTGCAACTACTTTCAGTACTTTTTCCGAACGCTGCATGGGGTCAAGTCCAATAAGTAAATTATCGTTTCCTCCTGCGAGGATAATAAGTGTATTGTTCTTTTCAGCCAAAATGAAGAGTTCTTTCCAAAAAGCTTCTTCATCTTTGTCATCATTGGCTTTGATTTGCTTTTGTTCGTCAAGGCTGAGGTTCTTCGCAGCTTCTCCGTAATGTTTGCCAAGAGACATGTTTATGACGTCGGCCTTTTTATTTAAGGCGTAGAGCACTCCGTCTACCACATCGGTCATGGTAAAGAACTCTGATTCGCCGCCAATTTGAACAGGCATAAAGCTACAATTTGGAGCAATTCCAGATCCGCCAATACCATTCTCTGCGTTCGCAAGTGCAAGGCCGGCCACGTGGGTTCCGTGTACAACTGTTCCGCCACCGGTTACTGCGTCATTTTTGAGCGGAATATTATACTTATTTAAAATTCTCTTTCCTGCAAATTCGGCATGTGTTAAATCGAAGCCGTCATCAATAACCGCAATACAAACACTCGTATCACCCATGGTCATGTCCCACGCTTCCGGAGCATGAATGGCACGCAGATACCAATTTTCCTCAGGAACTGATGTATTCGGGTCATTTGTTCTTTTACTACTGTAAAAAACACTCTCGTCCCAGAGCAGTAAATTGTACGCGCTCAGCTTGGTGCGAAGATCATTTTTAATGGTTGGTGTAACTTCTTCCGGATAGCTTAATTGAATGCGTTGTGTCTGATCATCGAAATAAACAATTTCATAACCAGCGTCAGGAAACGCTTGTTTCAATGTAATGGCCATGCGTTTGAATTCTTCCTTTTTGTCTACCATGGCAATATTCAAGAGACCTCCTACGATTATTCTTCCGGTCTCATCATCTTCTCTGAATTGCGCAGTATCAATGGGAATGGATCTGTGCTTTGGCAAATCAGGAGTTATTTTTGCGAAATGATCATTCACCTCTTCCTCGGTTAAATCACTCACTTTAACGAATTCAATCTTATTGCATGTTTTAAAGAAGAAAAGGGCTAGAAATATTGCTAAAAGTAATATTAGCCACCAGAATTTTTTAAACACCCGCTCAAAGCCATCAAGCATACGATAGAACACCGGCTTATTTTTAACTGGCAATGTTTTAGGCGCTGAAGCCGGAATAACTTCTTGAACAGGTTCAATGGGTTCTGAAGCCACTTCAATTTTCTCTTCTTCTACTGATGCTGTGCTAAAATGAGGCGCTGCTTCATTTTCGGTCGAAAATACAGGAGCCTCCGTTGGAGTTTCGGTGAAAGTAGGTTCCGAAATCGGTTGCTCAATATCGGTGTCTTCCATATTCAACGCATCTACGGTATGTGCGACGATTATGGAAGATTTATATTCATCGAAGGGAACAGTGTAGTCGAGTTGCTTGTTGGTTTTAATGCCCCAGACAACCAAAATCTGTGTTCCGTTCGAGAAGAGAAATAAGTGGTTCGGATTGAAAGCACTCTGTAAAATACTTGCCCAAAGTTGCTTGTCGAAGTCTTCAGATTGCCCTAAATAAAGGCATTTGGCTTCGATCTCGTGTTTTCTCGCATTGTATATCTGAAGAAGTTTAGCT
>JBIKVX010000155.1:0-5244 GCA_044356625.1 Flavobacteriales bacterium
CTATTACGCATCTTGCACGGCGTCTAAAGATCTAGCGCGAAGAGATGGTGCTTACGAATCTTACCAAGGTTCTCCAGCATCGAAGGGAATTCTTCAATTCGACATGTGGAATGTCACTCCAACAGATCGTTGGGAGTGGAGCGTATTGAAAGAAGAGATTACTAAATACGGAATGCGTAACAGCTTATTATTGGCTCCAATGCCAACGGCATCGACCGCGCAGATTCTAGGAAACAACGAGTGTTTCGAACCCTATACGACGAACATTTATTCAAGAAGAACATTGGCAGGCGAATTCATTGTTGTGAATAAGCACTTATTGAAAGACCTTGTAAATCTTGGGTTGTGGAACGATAACTTGAAAAACAAGTTAATGTCAACCAGTGGTTCTGTTCAGAATATAGATGAGATTCCAGATAACTTGAAAGCCCTTTATAAAACGGCTTGGGAGATTTCCCAACGTGTTGTCATAGATATGGCTGCTGATCGCGGAGCTTACATTTGTCAAAGTCAATCGTTAAATATTTTCATGGAAAATGCAAACTTCGGTAAGCTAACCTCTATGCATTTCTACGCTTGGGAGAAGGGATTGAAAACGGGTATGTATTACCTGCGCACGAAAGCTGCGACCGATGCCATCAAGTTTACAGTAGATAAGTCGCAATTGTCTCAGCCAAAAGCTGAAGTAGTTATAGAGAGCGCACCTGTCACTGTAAGTATGAATATTACTCCGGATACTCTTTCTCAGAAAAATGTAGACGCAATTGCTTGTTCAATAGACAATCCAGATTCTTGCGAGTCTTGTAGCGGATAATTCCAAATAAGAGATAAGTAAAAAAGGGTCGTTTTACGACCCTTTTTTCTTCATTTCATTTTTAATAAGTTCTTTTTGAGTCGCGCTCGAATTATTGAAATGGTTGTAAATTGTATTCAAATGAGAAATCTTCTAACCCTTCTTTTTACGGTGTTGGCCACCACAGTCTCTTATGCGCAAAACATACGTGGAAAGGTTGTTGAGCAAGAAAATAGGTCAACCCTTACGGGAGTAATAGTATATCAAAAAGGAACGAACAATGGCGCTGTTACCGATTTTGAAGGTGAATTTTCATTGAAAGTTCCTGGCTTACCGGCGGTAATTATTGTGAAATATTTAGGGTATAGTGATCAGGAGATTGTAGTAAAAAACACAGATTTTCTTTTGGTGGAAATGATTCGAGGAGATTTCGGTCCGACGTTAATAATTAAAGACACCCGCATTACTGAAAAACAAAAACAAAATCCATTGACAGTTGAGCGAATGGATTTGACGGCAATAAAAAATTCTGCGTCAGGAAATTTCTATGAAGGATTAGGTGCATTGAAGGGTGTGGATTTGACGACGGCAAGTTTAGGATTTAGAGTGATCAATACACGGGGATTTAACTCTACCTCGCCTGTTCGAAGCTTGCAGTTAATCGATGGAGTAGACAATCAATCGCCTGGCTTGAATTTCTCTTTAGGGAATTTTTTGGGCGCGCCTGATTTGGACGTGTTTGCTGTTGAAATTGTGCAAGGGGCGAGCAGTGCATTCTACGGCCCCGGTGCCTTTAACGGTGTAATTAAAATGGAAACGAAAGACCCATTTGTTTATACGGGTCTTACCGCTCAGCTACGAGTGGGCGAGAGGCAATTGGTTGAGCCATCGGTGCGTTTTGCTCATGCGTTTTCCAACAAGGAAGGGTATAAATACTTAGCGTACAAATTCAACGTTTTTGCATTTAAGGCATTGGATTGGGCAGCGGATAATCAATCTCCCATTTATAACGGAGGTTTTGCAGCGAGCAATCCGGGAAGATTTGACGCGGTTAACATTTACGGTGACGAATATTTTCCAGCGAACGATTATGCAGAAGATCCAAATGGAAAACCTGGATTGGGAACATTTTTCAGAACAGGTTATCGCGAATCTGATTTAGTGGACTACAACACAAAGAATGTGAAGGCCAACGCCTCTGTTCATTTGCGGTTGAAACCAGAGCTCGAAGAGAATTCACCGGAGTTAATTGTTGCAGGAAACGTAGGCCAGGGAACGACGGTTTATCAAGGTGATAATCGATTCAGCCTTCGTGATATTTTGTTTTATCAGGGAAGAGTAGAATTGAAAAAGAAGGATAAATATTTCATTCGCTTTTATGGAACCGGCGAGAATGCTGGAAAGAGTTTCGACCCTTATTTCACAGCATTGAAGTTGCAGGATGCTGCGCGTTCGGACGAGAATTGGGCGAATGTATACGTGAAGTACTGGCAAGATTCGGTTAGCGATATTATAACAGACAATTTGGGTTATCCGGAATATGTACAAAATCCAAATTGGCCGGCTGAACCGAATTTTTTTATTGTTCCTACAGACGAGCAATATGCTTCTTGGTCTGCTCAGAATGCAGATACGTTGTCCTATTTTCACCAGTTGGTAGAAAATTGGACGAACAACGGAACAGGCGGAATTCCTATTCAAGGGCAATATGGATTTTTTCAACCTGGATCTGCGATGTTTAACTCAAACTTCGACCGAATAATTTCTTCCAATAACAACGATGCTGATGGTGGGACGCGTTTCTATGATCGTTCTTCTTTGTTTCATACGCAAGGTGAATACCAGTGGAAAGGGTCGGGTTTTATAGATTACCGAATCGGGGGGAACGCGCGTTTGTATAGCCCAAATTCAGCCGGGACAATTTTCACCGACGACACTGAGAGAATTTATAATTATGAAGGTGGATTGTATTTCGGGGCTACTCGAAAATTCATGGAGAACAGGTTGATTGCTAGCGGCACTTTGCGCTTGGATAAAAATGTAAATTTTGAGGCTTTGGTTAGCCCTGCGGCATCACTTGTCTTTCAGCCCAAGAAAAATCATTACTTGCGAGCATCCTTTTCTTCGGCATTGAGGAACCCAACACTAACCGATCAGTACTTGAGCTTGAACGTTGGTCCTGCTATTTTAAGCGGAAACTTGTATGGTGTGGATTCTCTAATCACATTGGCTAGTTTCAACGCATACCGAAACACATTGGATACAGATAGTTTGAAGTATTTTAACATTGATCCGATTCGTCCTGAGCAAGTGAAAACTATGGAATTCGGATACCGAGGTTCTTTTTTAGATCAAAAAATATATGTTGATCTAGGAGCCTATTACAGTGTGTACAAACATTTCATAGGATACAACATTGGCTTAGATGCTACTTTCGATCCGACAACGAATTTACCCGATGAGTTGCAGATATATCGTTATTCAGCCAATTCGAAGAATACTGTTATAACTCAAGGTGCCAATGTTGGTTTGAACTATTATTTCCACGAGAAGCACAGTTTCGGTGCGAACTATTCATTCAATAGTATTGTAAGAAGCGATCCGAATGACCCAATTATTCCAGCTTTCAATACGCCGAAGCACAAGTACAATTTAAGCGTTACTGGAAATAAATTGTTTGAATCGAGTGAAGGAAATTGTTGGGGGTATAGTGTGAACTACAAATGGATACAAGGGTATTTGTTCGAGGGCTCCCCTCAGTTTACGGGATACATCAATACTTATGACATGGTAGATGTTCAAGTGAATTACAGTTTAATTGAATCAAATGTTTTCTTCAAGTTAGGAGCCTCTAACGTATTAAATAATCAACAAGTTCAGGTGTACGGCGGTCCTTCAATTGGAAGAATGGCCTATCTTAGCGTTCAATATTCGTTCAATCATCAAAAATCAAATAAATAACTTATGAAAAAAATCTACTCATTGATTGCAATTGCGATGTTGAGTGTAACAGGAGCAACTGCCCAACGTTACATGACAGAGCAATTTACTTCGGTTGACGTTCAAACGGACGTTACCTATGGCGTTAACGCTACAGTATTGTATTATTCCCAGCTTGGAGAAGCGATTCCAGAGGGATTAAAAATGGATGTTTATACTCCAACCGGAGATACTGAGACTAACCGTCCGGTTATTCTTTATTTCCACACTGGAAACTTTCTTCCTTTTCCACAAAATCAGGGTACTGGAGGGACAAAGACGGATGCTACAATTGTTGAGTTATGTACTCGTCTAGCTAAGTTGGGATATGTCGTTGCTTCTTGCGATTATCGTCTTGGATGGAATCCAATTGCTGCAACACAAGAAGAGCGTGTAAACACTTTGATTAATGCGGCTTACCGTGGTGTTCAAGACTGTCGCACTGCAGTTCGTTATTTCCGTAAGACAGCTGCGGAAGCTGGAAATCCATTTGGAATTGATCCAACTCGCATTGCTGCATGGGGACAAGGTACAGGAGGATATATCACGTTCGCTGCTACAGGAATTGATGCTTACACAGATTTGTTACTTCCTAAGTTTACAACGAGTGCAGGTGTGCCAATGGTATTGGATTTCGTAAATGGAGACATCTACGGAACATCTGTTGGTGTGAATCCTTTGAATGGTGATACTCTTTGTTATGCTAATCACGTTGGTTATAGTTCTGACGTAAGTGTTGCATTAAACATGGGTGGTGCTTGCGGAGATATTTCTTGGATCGATGCAACTGACAATCCTATGATTTCTTTCCAGGTTCCTTCAGATCCTTTTGCTCCTTACTACACAGGAACGGTTATCGTACCTGGTTTGAACTTACCAGTTGTTGAAGTTCAAGGTAGCTACGATGTTCAAATGGCCATGAGTCAATACGGAAACAACGGGATTTTTGAATTGGCTGAAGGTTATTTACCAGGTCAAGCTTTTACAGATGCTGCGAATTCAACAAACAATGGTTTCCACGGTTTGTTCCCATTGGAGCGTCCTGCTACAACCCCAGCAG
The DNA here is from genome assembly GCA_044356625.1 of Flavobacteriales bacterium. Classification (GTDB taxonomy): domain Bacteria; phylum Bacteroidota; class Bacteroidia; order Flavobacteriales_D; family Sanyastnellaceae; genus CAIZGX01. The sequence goes on from JBIKVX010000155.1 coordinate 4,833, forward strand.
ATTCATCGCCATGGGATTGGTGGGATACAGCGACAAATCCAGGCAGTGCTAACGGTTTGTTAACCAACCCAGACATGTCTATGGCTAAAGGAATGGCTTATTGCGATACTATTATGGGATATTCAGTTCCACGTATTGCTTGTGCAATGAACTTAAATACTAGCCCATGTTATATTGGAATAGATGAGAACGAAGAAGTTTCATTCAATGTATTTCCAAATCCAGCGAATGAGTCGTTTGCAATTCGCGCTTCAGAGCGTGTAAGTGCAATTCGTGTATTCGATGCAATGGGTAGAGTAGTTTACAATTCTAACACTACAAACCAAGAGGTTGTATTCGTAGACTCTTCAAACTGGTCTGCAGGAATGTACACCGTTGAGATTCACACTTCGAACAACGCTGTTGCAAGAAA
>JBIKVX010000156.1:0-5187 GCA_044356625.1 Flavobacteriales bacterium
ATTCTTACCTGTTTGCGCATTAAGCTTTCGAATAAAATCCTGCACATCATTCCAAGACACCCACTCTACAGGGCACTGATCACAATCTTTGAAATAACTTGGATTGCTTCCCATTACAGCTTTCCATTCGGCTTGCGTGACTTCGTATTTTCCAATATTGAAGGCACTTAATGTTACGGAATGAACCAGCTTTTCATCGGAGTCGCCAGAACTGCTTCCCAATTGAAAAGTTCCGCCTTCTACATAAACCATTTCGTGTTTCAGAAGGGATTTTTGAGCTAAAGCGACTTCAACTATTCCATTAATAAATAATACTATGACAATTAAATGTTTCATTTAAGCGAAGTTTTTATAAAGATAAAGAACTTCGTTATTGGAACTTCGTTATTGGAACTATGTTATTAGAAAACTTTCAGTTTTATTCCTATTGCATAATTGGAACTTTGTTATTGAATAATGACACAGTAGGAATTGTGAAACAGGAATTACTTAGTAGGAATAAAATCTTCGATTTTCTAATTACGTAGTTCTAACCTTTTAATAAATTATTCAACAGGCAAAACAAGCCGAAAACCGTATATATAATTGCTATTATAAGGGCCGTCTTTAACCCGATACGAATTACGGCAGTAGTAGTCCATGCTGTCCCAACTACCGCCACGAAGAACAATTGACGAAGACCGATCTGATGACGCTCCTATTGGATTTATCTCACTATAGTTGTTATATGATCCGTACCAATCGGAACACCATTCCCAAACATTTCCGCTCATATCATAAATCCCCAATTCATTGGCTTGCTTGCCACCAACGACATATGTTTTATATCCACAGTTTTCAATAAGAATAGTACATGCAACAGCACTTAGATCATTAGATCCGCTGTAGTTATATCCCTTGCTACTTTTGCCTCCTTTGGCAGCATATTCCCACTCAGCCTCGGTGGGAAGTCGATAATTTTTACCCGTTTTCGAATTAAGTTTTCTAATAAAATCTTGCACATCATTCCAAGAAACACTCTCCACTGGGCACTGATCACAATCTTTGAAATGACTCGGATTGCTTCCAGCAGCCGCCTTCCATTGATCTTGAGTGACTTCATACTTACCTATATTGAACGAACTCAAAGTCACAGAATGAACAGGCTCTTCAACGGGATTTCCTGAATTACTTCCCATCTGAAAAGTGCCGCCTTCAACGAAAACCATTTCGTGATTCAATGGATCTTTTTGTGCAACAGCAGATTCAGCTGTTCCAATAAAAAATAATACTATGACAATTAAATGTTTCATTTAAGCGAAGTTTTTATAAAGATAAAGAACTTCGTTATTGGAACTTCGTTATTGGAACTTCGTTTTTGGAACTATGTTATTAGAAAACTTTCAGTTTTATTCCTATTTCATAATTGGAACTTCGTTGTTATCAAATTACAAAGTAGGAATTACGAAGTAGGAATTACGAAGTAGGAATTACGTAGTAGGAATTACGTAGTAGGAATTACGTAGTAGGAATTACGTAGTAGGAATTACGTAGTAGGAATTACGTAGTAGGAATTACGCAGTAGGAATTACGCAGTAGGAATAAATTCGAAGAATTTCAAATTACGTAGTTCCTACCTTTTCTTAAAAAAGAACATCACAATCAACGGAGAAAACAACAACTCCGCGAACAAGGCTATGAATAGCGTTAAGCTCACGAGTAATCCAATGTAATGCGTGCCGAGGAAGTCGCTGAAGATTAAGGTGAGAAAGCCACCGCTAAGAATGAGTGTGGTGACAATCATGGCTTTTCCTGTTGTGAGGAAGGTGCGCTTTACGGCGTAGTTTACGCTTAAGCCTTCGCCCAATAAACTGCGCACTCGCGCTAAGAAGTGAATGGTATCATCTACCGCAATTCCAAAGGCTATGTTGAAGATGATGCTGGTACTAACTTTCAACGGAATGCCCGTGAAGCCCATGATACCTGCAACGATTAGCAACGGAAATAAATTCGGGAGAATGGTCAGCGGGATCATGCGCCACGACTTGTAAACGATACCCATGATGATTCCGATAACCAAGACACTGATGAGCAAATCCCAAACCGTGTTCTCAATTAAACTGCGGTTATTGACGTCGATCAAATGCGCTGTTCCTGTGATTTTCCGATTCGATAAATCGGGACAATTTTGATCCATGAACGCAAGTAACTTTTGATTGCATGAATCGAAATGAAGTCTTCCAATATCTCCAACCTTTCCGCTAATGCGAAGGGTTCGGGTGCTGTCGTTGTAGGCCATTCCTGTTGCGCGAGCAATGGGTCCTTGCTGCAACAATTCTTCAATGGCTCTGATCTCTTTCAGACTGTCTGGAATGACATAATATTCTTCCATTCCGAAATTCAATGTCTTGTTCGCTTCCTTTACCAATTGTGCATATCCGAGCATGGCTCCTACTCCGTATTCATTGCGCAAATACAATTCCAACGTGTCTAATTGCTTCAACACTTTCACCGATTGAATGGCAGAATCACTCGGCATAACAATGCCCAATTCAAACGGACGACATCCTGCGAATTCCTTTTCCATGAACGAAAACTCTTGCTTCAACACATGGTCGTCTTTCAAGTCTTCCAGCATCTTGTTGTCTACCACAATGGTTGAAATTCCCCAAGCGCTTATTCCAAGCACGACAATTCCACTAATCCAAATCGACTTCCGCTTGCGAAGCACCCACATAAATCCGTTGTGCAATTTCGATGTCCAAAAATCATCTGACATGGCGAAGTCGTTCATGCGCTTCGGCTTGCCTAAAATTAATATCGCTGGAAGTAGCGTGTATGTCAGTCCGTAGGCCAAGAGAACACCAACAGCTGTGTAAATTCCAAAATCAGATATCGGTTGAATGTTCGAAAACACCAAAGTGAAAAATCCGATAGCCGTCGTTAACGCAGTTAAGAAAGTGGCCAAACGAATGCTTTTAAACGCATAGCGAATGGCTTCAATTTTCTCCTTTCCCTTCCGAAGTTCTTGCATGTACTTCGTGAGCACGTGAACGGAGTCGCTCATTCCGACGACGAAGAGAATGGTAGGCAAGACCGTTAACATGAGGTCTAGATCTTTGCCCATTATTTTCAAGAATCCGAGCGTCCAAATAATGCTCAACAACACAACAGTTGTCGGAATAATAATTCCCCATCCGCTTCGGAAAGCGATAAACAAAAAGATGGTGGTGAGGACTAAACTGATTGAAATGAAGAGCGCCAATTCTTTGATCATGAGCTCGACATAAAGCGTCTGCCCTAGCGCGCGCCCAATAACGTGCGATTTCTTGAATTGAAATTTATTGACTTCGTCTTGAATGTTCTTTGAGAGTTCATCGCACTTTTCCTTGCTTAACATTTGCGTGTGCTTCATGTTAATGGCCACTGACTTTCCGTTCGTCCCGAAAAACACACCTACGTAAGAGGGAGAATTCCAAATGGCAATTGAGTCTTGCTTGAACGATTGAGCTGAATTCGCAGAAAGCAAAGGCGTTTCGAATACCCCGCCGAACAAGGGGTCTACGGCATAGGTCATTAAAGAAGTCGGACCCACGCATTCCTCCACATTTGGAATGGCTTGTAGTTTTTTCGTCAACGAATCGACATGCGCAAGAAAAGTAGAATCGAAAATGCTCCCTTCGTTCTCAAGTGCTACAATGAAGAAGTCGTTGTCTGTTTCGAACGACTTTCGGAACTCTAGGTAGTACTCCGTATCCGGATCGTTTTTCGGAAAAAAATCTTCGAAATCGTAATCGAATTTCAATTGTGAAATCAAGTAAACGCAAGTCATGGTTCCCAGTGCAATCAGCGCTATGGAAAGCCAAGAAACTCGAACATCAGACATTTTCATACTCTTCCAACAATCTTACTTCGAAAAGGTTTTATACACTTGATTATTTAATGAAGGCGCTTAATCGCGTCTTTTCCTTTCGCAACAAAGACAAGGCATTCGCTTCATCACACTTCAACAAAAATTGAATAGCCTCTGCGGTTGGTAATTCTTCTTTCGAGTGAACCGGTTCCTCCAACAACTCCAAATCTGACTTCAACAAAAAATCTTCCCAAGCAGTCACGGCTCGCTCCAACCCTTCAAACGCAAAATGCATCTCATACACCCCGCTCGCCTGAAAGACCTGTCTGAATCCAATACTAATCGCTGCTTCTAAAGCACGCAGATTCCCTAACCACGAATTTCCTTCAACCCACATTACCTGAGACAACTTAACCTCTTCCACATTCAATCCGAGCGTAATATCGGAAGACCACTCTTCTATTTTCTTCAGATGCTTCCTGCGCAAAAGGCGCACACCCATACGCGAACGAAAGAGCTTCGCCTCTTCGAAAGCAGCATTGTAAAGGAACTCTTCAAGCTCCTCTTCAGTGGCCACATCGTACTTTAAAAGAATAGATTCGCGCATATCCGAACAAAGCTATTAAAGTTGGTGTTATTTTTGTTTTAGAAATTTCACGATGAGAAAAACATTATTCGCCCTTTCAATACTCCTATGCAGCGTTGCGGCCTTTGCCCAATCTCACGTTATTTCTGGAACAGCTACTTATCCGAACGGAACGGCGGTTCGTTTATGGAAAACAACAGGACGAACGCTCGATGTAGCCGATTCAACTACCATTCAAAACAATACTTTTAAATTCAAAGGGAACTACGGCGAAGGACTCTACGCTCTTGGAATTGCTCCTTCAAACATGGCCATTATAGCCATGGACAACGCTGAACCAGAGACAGCATTCGCCATTCAAGGTGCGCGCTGGGACAGCGGACTTTCATGTATCAAAGGGAACAGAAATATTCTTTGGAATGAATACGTAAAGAAAGAAAACGAATTCACACAGAAGAAAAAAGTGTTAAACATTCGCTGGAAAAAGGACAAGGACTCAACGGCAGAAAAAGAGTTGACTGATCTTGAAGCGTCATTCAATGCTTACCAATTGGAATGCATTCAGCGCGAAAAACAAACAACAAAAACCTCCTTCGTTTCACAATTAATCGATTGGAAACGTGAGCCTTCGAAGGACAAGGCACATTATTGGGACAACCTAAACTTCAGCGATGCTCGCGTGGTTCACACGACAGTCTTGAATGACCGCATTCAAAGTTTCATGCGTCAGTTTAGCAAAGGATCCGAAAGCGGTTTCATCGATTGCATT
>JBIKVX010000157.1:0-5185 GCA_044356625.1 Flavobacteriales bacterium
ATGTAACAACTGTGTTTGAACAAAAGTCCCTTGTGAATGGTGTGTTTACCAATTACTTTTTGGAAGCCGCTCGCGCAACTTCTGATTTAAATGGAAATTATAAGCTTGAATGGAAGAAAGGAAATTTAACCGAAGCACGCCTCATGATTTCAAGGGAGTTCTATTATCCGCAAGAAATTGCCGTGTCTCCAGATGATTTAAGAAATCAAGTCAATGTTACCAAGGATATATCCCTTTGGCCAGAATCTTCTGTTTTAGTGAATATTCACAATGCCTCTGGAGCTTCAATTATTCAGTTTAATTGGGTTGAAACGAATTTCGCATGCAATTGCTGCGATAACGGCGTTCGCACTTTCAATAATTTATCGGACACAATTTTTCAGTGTGATGTTTACGGAGGGAAATGGTTGAAGTACAATTGTGTGATAACGTCTAATACGGGGACTAATTTTCTTTTAGATAGTTTGTTTTGTATGCCTTTTCAAACGAACAATTTGTTGTTGAATTTGTAGATGTTAAGGATTAGATGACTAATTTCAAACCGAAAAATTTATAATCGAATGAAACGTATAGTAAGCTTGCTTTTTATTGCTTTGGGATTGTGTTCTTTTTTGAATGCTCAAGTAGATCTTCCTCGAAATTTAACTCCAACGGAGATTGAACAAATTTCGCATGGCGATTTTTCAATTGTTAATTCAGACAGGGGTATAGCATCGCCACCGCCCTTTCAAAACATTCGCGCAATGGCCGAGTGGGAAGAGATTCAGTGTCTTACAATTTCATGGATTTCTTATCCTTCAATATTGAAACAAATTGTTGCTGCAGCGCGCACGCAAACCTTGGTAGTTATTTTGTCGGAAGATGTAGCCGCAACAGAGGCTTATTTATTCGGAACCGCAGGTGGTCCGGCATTTACGAATTTAGACAACGTTATTATTCTTCCTGCGAATTACGATTCTGTTTGGATGCGCGACTATGGCGCGAACCCAGCTTACGCAAATGAAGTGGAAGATTTGTTTTTGGTAGATTGGATTTACAACAGACCAACGCGTCCGAACGACAATTCCTCGCCGCAATACATCGCTGATTACTTGGGCTTAGACATGTACACCACAACCGCGACACCTGACGATTTAGTGAACACAGGTGGAAACTGGATGAGTGATGGTTTCGGAACAGCAATCATATCAGAACTTGTCTTGGAAGAAAACGCTGCTGGAAATCCATACGGTGTTACCGCCAAAACAGAAGCCGAAATCGATGCAATTACAGAGACCTATCTTGGTGTAGACAGATACATTAAAATGCCAACTCTTCCTTACGATGGTATTCATCACGTAGATATGCACATGAAATTAATCGACGAACAAACCTTACTTGTTGGTGAATATCCTGCAGGGATTTCAGACGGTCCTCAAATCAATGCAAACATCGATTATGTGGTTTCAAACTTTATGAATAAATGGGGTGAGCCTTACAAGGTTATTCGTATTCCCATGCCTCCGAGCGTGGCAGGGAATTGGCCAAGTTCGAATCCACCAGCTTCATACAGAACCTACACCAATGCTGTTTTCGTAAACAAGATGGTAATACTTCCGATTTACCGCGAGCAATACGATACCACTGCATTGCGCATTTGGCAAGAGGCTTTACCGGGTTACCAGATTGTAGGTATCGACAGCGACAATAATCCCGATAATATCATTGCTGCAAGTGGAGCCATTCACTGCATTACACATAGCGTAGGCGTTGCAAACCCGCTATTGATTAGTCACAATCCCCTTCCAGATACAGACAACTCAACAGTCGATTATAGTGTTGTGGCATACATGAATCACCGCGATGGAATTGCTGCAGGAAGAATGTATTGGAAGACTTCATTAACCGGAGTATACACGCAAGTGAACATGGTGAGTATTGGAAGCAACAACTGGGAAGGATTCATTCCTGCTCAGCCCGCTGGAACTCGCGTTTATTATTACGTTGAAGGAGAAGCCTCGACAGGGAAAGTTCTTCAACGGCCTATTGCAGCGCCCGATGGTTATTGGAGTTTCGATGTGTTTGGTGGAAATGCGATTAACGAGGAGGCATTCCAATTTTCGAGATTGTATCCGAACCCAGCAAGTGAAATGACTTGTGTTGAATTCAGTGTTCATGCTACACAAAAAGTTAATGCATATATACTGGATGCGCAAGGAAGAAGAGTAGAGGAAATTTATTCAGGTGTATTATCACCTGAACAGGCGAAATTGTTCTTTAATGCGTCGACCTTATCAAGTGGTGTATATTTCGTTCAAGTGATTGGAGAAAGAGGAGTTTATAGAACACCATTTGTAGTAAAATAAATGTCTAGCAACAGAAGGAAATTTATAGGTCAGTTAGCTGCAACGGGAGCCCTTTTAGGACTGTCGCCGGCTCTTTTTGCTTTCAGTGAAAAAAAGAAAAAACCTGCGGAAAAGGTTCGTTATACCAAGGGCCTCGTCCTCTCAACTTGGGATCATGGTATTGCAGCCAATGATGCTGCCATGGACGCTTTGAAGAAAGGAGGTAATGCCCTTGATATGGCAGAGATGGGAGTTTGGAAAACTGAATCTGATTTAACGAATCTGAGTGTAGGCCTTGGCGGATTGCCGGATAGAGAAGGAAGAACGACTTTAGACGCCTGCATCATGGACTGGCAGCACAAGGTGGGGTCAGTAGCGTTCGTGCAAGGTTTTGAACACCCGATTTCAATAGCGCGTGCTGTTTTGGAAAAGACACCGCATGCCATGATTGTTGGCAAAGGTGCCGAGCAATTCGCATTGGAGCAAGGGTTCAAACACAGCGATTATGTAAATCCTGAAGCTCATAAAGCTTGGAAAGAATGGCTGAAGACTTCGGAGTATAAGCCAATTATTAATGTTGAAAATCACGATACTATTGGCTTGTTGGCAATGGACTACGAAGGACGAATTTCAGGTTCCTGCACCACAAGCGGTCTATCTTACAAGCTGCACGGTAGAGTAGGCGATAGTCCAATTATCGGTGCGGGTCTTTATATCGACAATGAAATTGGCGGAGCAACCTGCACGGGTCTTGGTGAGACGGTAATTCGGTCGTGTACATCTTTCTTGGTAGTCGAACTCATGCGTCAAGGCGCAACTGCGCAAGAAGCTTGCGAAGAAGCCATTGCTCGATTGAAATCGAACAATTCCTTTATGGTCGATGAATATCAGGTAGGTGTTTTAGCTGTTGACGAGGCAGGAAATACCGGAGGATTCGGCTTGCGAAGCGGATTCACCTTTGCGTTATGCAAAGATGGTAAGAACGAGATGTACACTGCAGGATCGTTGATTCGTTAATGCAGAATCTTAAAAATTAATTCTCGCATAATGTCGCCGTGCGACATGCTATTTCCTTTCAGACCTTTCAATTGTTCATCTGCATCGCGGAAGTATTTGATGATACGTTCCGATTTTCCAGGAGAATAATTTTTTTCGCCTTCTTTGAAGTTTTGAGCGGCATAGTAATTTACCCCAAGTGCCTTGTAGGCTTCGTCTTTGTTCGTACTGTTCTGAATGACACAAAGCTTAGCAAAAAAGCCATAAAGCGCAGGAATGACTTGAAATAACGGATGATCCTTTGGGTTTTTTTCGAAGAAGTTAATGATTTGATTAGCCTTCATAACATCTTTGCGAATGAGCGCCGTTTGCAATTCCCAAACATTGAAATCTTTCGAGATGCCAATATGATCTTGAATAACTTGCGGGGTTATCTCATCGCCTGGATTCAATACAATACTCAACTTTGAAATTTCATTGGTGAGTTTATGAAGGTCAGAACCCAAATAATCTGCAAGCAACTGAGTAGCAGTTCCTCGAATAACAAGACCTTGGTCTTTTACAATATTTTGAACCCAAGTCGGAAGTTGATTCTCTTTAATCTTAGTCGATTCAAACGATTTCGTTTTCGCTTTTAATGTTTTAAAGAGGGAGGATCGGCCGTCGACTTTTCCATTCTTGTAACAGAAAGCGAGAACGGTGCTTTGGGTTGGCGCTTCAATGTAGTTGAGCAGGCATTTGTAAAGTTCTTCTTTCTTCCAACATTTTAAATCTTGTGCTTCACGAACAACAATCACTTGCTTATTTCCCATCATCGGGAAACTCTTCGCCATGGAAACAATGGATTCTAAGTTTGAATCTTTTCCGTAACAAACAGTCAGGCCGAAAGCCTTCTCACTTTCATCGAGAATTTTATCTTCAATGGCATTTGCAATAAGATCTATAAAAAACGCCTCATCGCCATGCAAAAGATACACAGGGGCAGTGTTGCCCATTTGAATGTCACGAATGATTAGCGAATGTTCCATGTCTTGCAAATATCGGGAATAGTCGAGTGGAGATACAACATTTCAATCTTGAAAAATATACACTAATTTGCACAACTGAATTTTATGCTAAATTTCCAATTTTCCTCTTATTCGTTCCGCATTCGCGGTGAATCCTCGCGTGAAGTGTGGGACATTGTTCGTAACAAATGGGTAGCCCTTACCCCCGAAGAATTCGTTCGTCAACATGCCATTCATTTTTTTATTCACGATTTGAATTTCCCGAAGGGAAGAATAGGCGTTGAAACCGAAGTTGTTTTTCATGGAATGAAACGAAGAGCCGATTTGGTATTGTACACAAGAGAGGCATTTCCTTTGCTCATAGCCGAATTCAAAGCACCTACGGTGAAAATAGATGAGGCGGTGTTAAGTCAGACCTTGCGGTACAATTCCGTGTTGAAGGCACCTTGGTTGTTCATTTCAAATGGACACGAGCACGCGTTGTGTGAAGTAAACAGCGATACAGGAATGGGTAAATGGTATGCTGAAGCTTCCGGTTGGAAGTTTATTCAATGAGTATTATTTCTTTTTGCCGTTCGCACCGGGTAAGTTTACGGTGAGGTAGATATTCCAACTTCCGTAGTCTTCATTCTTGTATTTTCCTTCAGCAAAAATCTCTTTAGGAAAATAACGAACACCTAGGGCCAAGGTGCTGAAACTAAATTTAAGTGAAGAAGCGTATTGCCATGTGTTGAATCCTGTTGGATTGTTTTCAATGCGTTTCAATTTAATATCGTCGATTTTTCTTACCCCTAAATATCGGGTATTCAGAAAATAATAGCTCTCCAAAGCCCATTCAATATAGCTGCTGGTTTGGCT
>JBIKVX010000158.1:0-5181 GCA_044356625.1 Flavobacteriales bacterium
GCGTTTCGATATGGTTGTTTCAAACAATTCAGGTTGCGTTGGGGCAGCGCAATTCAAAACAATGAGAGGGGAGGATATTCAAAAGATAACCAAACGATTCCCCTATTGGTTTTCAAAGAATTTACGATCATTTAATGGGCATGATTCTCTGCTCTTGGTAGATCAGGAAATGTTCCTTTCATTGATTGCGCCGAGACCAATTTATGTGGGAAGCGCAAGTGTAGATGCATGGTCAGATCCGGAAGGTGAGTACCTTTCGTTTTATAAAGCCCAAGCGATATATTCTTTATACGACTCGAAGTGTGATATCCCCTTCGGTTATCCGTCACCAAACGGAGTCGTTAAAGAAGGAAATATGGCCTATCACCTTCGCGCAGGCGAACATGAAATTCTTGCCTGGGATTGGGAACGATACATTGCGTTTGCCAAGATTCGGTTGAATTAGTTTCTGTCAGGTCGTTTATCTTTACTCTATGAAGAAATTTTTTCTAATTTTTATTGTCTTATTTTCTTTGGTTGAAGCAAATGCACAATGCTGTAACTACACGCTTTTAACTTATGATAGTTATGGCGATGGCTGGAATGGAGGGTATTTGACAATTACAGTGAATGGATTAGATGCTGGAGTGTTCTTCGCTGCTGGATATGGAAGCCAGGATACTCTTGCAATCTGCGACGGTGATTCCATTGAATTGAGTTATACCGCAGCTGATTATGAAGATGAGAATTCATACAGCTTGTATGATGCCTCGTGGAATTTAGTTTTTACAAATGGGCCATATCCTAATGTAGGAAACGTTTTTTCTGGAATAGGAAATTGCAGTTCGCTTGCGCCTCCTGGTAATCAACCGTGCAATGCCATACCAATGGAATTAGGGGCGTGTGTAACAGGCAGCAATGTGAATGCAGGTAACTCAGGACTTAATCCGGGATGTGCGAGTTTTTCAGGAGCGGATCAATGGTATTCTGTTGTTGTGCCTCCTTCAGGAAATATTTATTTTAATACGGCTAACGGTAGTTTGAACGATACCGGATTGGGTGTCTGGAGAGGTGTAGATTGCATCAGTGTTTGGGCTGTGGCATGTGACGATGACAGTGGCGATGGGTACTATTCGATTGCGACGTTGTTCGATATGACACCGGGAGAAACGTTGTATGTTCAGGTCTTCGGATATGGGGGCGCGACAGGAACTTTTGATTTGTGTGCAACCGATTTGGGTGTCGTTAATTTCGAGAGTTCTGAAATTCCGATTGTGTTAATCAATACGCAAGGACAAACTATTGTGCAAGACACGAAGATCAATTGCACCATGGAGATCAAGTACAATGGGTATGGCAATCTAACTTTTGTGAATGACAGTGCGAATGTCTACAATGGACACATTGGAATTGAAATACGTGGTGCGTCTTCTGCGGGATATCCGCAAACGCCTTATGGATTTGAAACGAGGTTGGCTGATGGCACGAATAACAATGTTTCAATACTGGGGATGCCGGCTGAGAATGATTGGGTGTTGATTTCCAATTACAATGACAGATCAATGCTCAGAAATGCGCTAGCGTTTCAGATGTTCGGAGGAATGGGCAACTACAGTGTGCGGTCACGCCTTGTGGAAGTAAGAGTAGACAGCTCTTACAAAGGGATTTATTTGTTGGCTGAAAAGATCAAACGTGATTCCACGCGTGTTGATATTGCAAATTTGACGCCGCTCGATTTAGGTGGAGATTCGATCACAGGTGGATATATTCTTCAACAAAATTTATGGGATTGGAACAATAGTTTTCAGTCTAATTATTCTCCCATTGATCATCCCGGTTTTGACATTCATTTCATTTATCAATCTCCGAATGAAACAGAGTTGGTTCAGGTTCAGAAAGATTACATCGCTTCCTTTATTGACTCTCTAGAGACAGCTTTGTACAGTGTAGATTTTGCAGATCCTGAATTGGGCTATCGCAAATACCTAGATACCAAATCTTTCATTGATTATCTTTTGGTGAATGAAGTTTCACGAAATGCAGATGGGTTTAAGAAGAGTGTTTTCTTCAACAAGGATAAAAATTCGAAGGGTGGAAAATTGAAAGCCGGACCGGTTTGGGATTTCGATTGGGCTTGGAAGAATTTATACGGTTGTTCGTTATATGAAAACTTGGATGGTTCGGGATGGGCACATTTGAATAACGATTGTGGAACCGATAACTATGGCACGGGTTATTACGTGCGCTTGTTACAAGACACAACTTTTCAAAATGAATTGCGCTGCGATTACGAATATTATAGAACGAATGTTTTAGACACTGCGATTATTTTCGCAAGCATTGAATTCAGTCGAGGCCTTCTTCAAAACGCACAGGCCAGACACTTCCAACGTTGGCCCATTCTTGGAGTAAGCGGACCCGCTCCTGAGATTGGCGCTATGCCAGCATCGTTCAATGCAGAGTTGGATACACTAAAGGGTTGGATAACTCAACGTATAACGTGGTTAGACGAGAACATCCCTGGGGAATGTCTAAGTTCCAATATTCAAGAGGAATTACAGCTTTCTGCGCTTTCGGTTTATCCGAATCCTGCTTCATCTTCTTTTAAAATTCAGGTGAGTCCGAACTGTATGGGAAATGCCTATACCATCTGCGATATGACTGGAAAATGCTTGGAAAGGGGAGTCGTGTTAAATGAAACGATGAACTTCAACTCAATGCATTGGCCTTCAGGAATGTACTTTGTAAGAATAGGTGATCACGTGGCGAAGGTTTCAATAGTTGCGGAAAACTAGTTTTTTGCCTGTAATTGAAGAAAATCTCGTATATTTGCCGTCCAATTAAAAATTGTTAATCGGGTTTCGTACCCACAAAACAAAAAATTATGTCAGTAAAAATCAGATTACAGCGCCACGGTAAGAAGGGTAAGCCTTTCTTTCACATTGTTGCCGCTGATGCGCGTTCACCGCGTGATGGTAAATTCATCGAGCGTATTGGAAGCTACAATCCAAACACCAACCCTGCTACAATTGTGTTAGACACAGACAAAGCAGTTACCTGGTTGAATAACGGAGCGCAGCCAACAGACACTGCTCGTGCAATTCTTTCTTACAAAGGTGTTTTATACAAAACACACTTGAACAAAGGTGTTAAGAAAGGTGCATTAACTCAAGAACAAGCCGATGAGAAATTCAACGCTTGGTTAGATTCTAAAGATGCTAAGATTCAAGCGAAGCGCGATGGACTTTCTTCTATTAAAGAAGGAGCCTTGGCTGAGCAATTGAAGGCTGAGCGTGCAGTTAACGAAGCGCGTATCGCTGCTCGTGCTGCTGCAGATGCTGCTGCTCATGCAGAAGCAAATCCAGTTGTAGAAGAAGAAGTTGTTGCTGAAGAAGTTGTAGTTGCTGAAGAGGCTCCTGCTGCTGAAGTTGTAGTTGCTGAAGAAGCACCTGCAGCTGAAGAGGCTCCAGTTGCTGAAGCACCTGCGGCTGACGAAGCTCCTGCTGCTGAATAATCAGTCTATACGTTTTGTGAAAGGGAAGCAATTGCTTCCCTTTTTTTTTAACTTGGCTGCTGAGAATAATAAATAGTATGTGATATGTCTTCCTTGGTAACAACAGAAAAATCTTTCTTCGCGAATACAGTATTGATGGTGCGTCCGGCTGCATTCGGATTCAATGAAGAAACAGCCGCAAGCAATTCATTTCAACATGAGATTAATGGTTCGAGAGAACAGATTTTAGAATTGGCCATTCATGAGTTCGATAGAGTGGTGAATCAACTTCGCGCGAATGAAATTCATGTTCATGTAGTTGAAGACACACTCGTTCCAACAAAGCCAGATGCGGTTTTTCCGAACAATTGGATTTCCTTCCACCCAGATGGCTCGCTTATTCTCTATCCCATGGAAGCGCTGAACAGACGTTGCGAAAGACGACTAGAGGTTGTGTTGGAACTTCAACAAAAATTCGATTTTGAAAAAGTCATCGACTTAACGCACTTTGAATCTGAAAATTTATTTCTGGAAGGAACAGGAAGTGTGGTTTTTGATCATGAGCATAAAGTTGCGTTTGCTGCGATTTCCTCACGAACGAATGAAGTTGTCTTTAAAGAGCTTTGCAAACATATTGAATACTCACCTTTCACGTTTGCTGCTTTTGATGAAAACGGTCAGCCCATTTACCACACGAATGTTGTCATGTGTATAGGCGATGATTTTGTTATTGTTTGTTTAGAATGCTTGCCAGATGAGCAAAGCAGAGAGCTGTTTGTCAATGAAATTAGTCGTTTAAGAAAAAGTGTTCTTGAAATTTCAATGGCGCAAATGAATGCCTTTGCAGGAAATATGCTCTTACTTCGAGGCGGGCAAAACAACAATAAATTGGTGCTTTCGGAAACAGCTTATCAGAGTTTGTCGGCTACTCAAATTGATTTTCTGAAACAGCGTGTAGACTTTATTCGTTTCAAAATTCCTGTTATAGAAACAATTGGAGGTGGAAGCGCGCGATGCATGCTCGCGGAAGTTTTTTGAACAGTAGAACTTATTCAAGTTCTCCAAACTCTCCTCTTTCAAACTGATGGAAGGCATCCATGAGTTCTTGCTTGGTATTCATTACGAAAGGACCGTAAGCTGCAATTGGTTCTAGGATTGGCTCTCCGGAAAGAATAAGAATAGTTGCGTCTTCGGTGCAGGAGAGGTTGAATGTTTCTCCATCATTACTGAATAGTCCGAATTCGCTAGTCGCTAGATTTTGTTCTTCATTCACGGTTATACTTCCTGCAATTACGAGAACTCCTGTGTTGTTTCTTTCATTGAAGGAAAAGTTAGCCTTGCCTCCAGCGTTCAGTTTGACATTGAGCAAATGAACTTCGGTGAATGTGGAAGCAGATCCTTTAGCTCCTTTAAAGTTTCCGGCGATTACCTCAACAATTCCTGAATCGTCTGGCAATTGTACTTTCGGAATATTCGAATTTAAAATTTCTTGATACTTTGGTTTTGAAAGTTTATCAGCTGCAGGAAGATTCACCCAAAGTTGAACCATGGAAAATATTCCACCTGCTTTTGAAAATTCTTTTTCATGATATTCTTTGTGAAGAACACCCGATGCGGCTGTCATCCATTGCACATCTCCTTCACCAATGATTCCGCTATTTCCCGCACTGTCATGATGCGCAACCTTTCCTTTGTATGCAATGGTTACC
>JBIKVX010000265.1:0-2857 GCA_044356625.1 Flavobacteriales bacterium
AGTGCTTCAGTCTGTTGTGAATGACGTGGACATGATTCTTAAACCGAATCAGGGAATCATCGTTCATTGTCCGAAAGATCAAAAAGTAAAAGCGGACATTACCCTATTGCAACGCGTAATCGTGAACCTACTTTCCAACGCTATTAAGTTCTCATTCGATGAAACCAATATTTCAGTTGAGGTCTTAAGTAACACCGAATTAAATGAAGTTCAAGTCAACATTTCAAATGAAGGAATTGGTATTCCTGAATCGGAAAAAGATAAACTCTTCGATCGTTTTTACAGAGCCAATAACGCCTCAAATATTCAAGGAACAGGCCTAGGATTAAGCATTGTAAAGCGATGCCTCGAACTTATGAGCGCGACAGTTTCCTTTACAAGTATAGAAAATTCAACAACAACATTCACCATTCATTTACCCTTGGAATCATGACAGAAAAAATATTAGTGATTGAAGACAATGCGGAAATGCGCGAGAATATCTGCGAGATTTTAAGTATGTCTGGATATTTATTGTTCGATGCGGAAAACGGCAAGGAGGGAGTTGAGATCGCTCTCAAAGAACTTCCTGATTTGATTCTTTGTGACATTATGATGCCGCAGTTAGATGGATACAGTGTGTTGAACAGACTGTCTCGAGAGGAGACTACTGCTTCCATTCCGTTTGTTTTTCTAACAGCGAAGGCTAATCGTGCTGACATGCGAAAAGCAATGGATTTAGGCGCCGACGATTACATAACTAAACCGTTCGACAATTTGGATTTGATTAGCGCTGTAAGAAGCAGATTGGATAAGGCTAGGAGAGTAAGCGAGGCTTCAAATAAAGCTCCTCTAGACGTAATGGAACTTTTATTAAAGGAGGTTCATGGGCTTTCAGATATTACAAAGATGAGCGATGGCTCGATCACCAAAAAATACAAAAAGAAAGAGCTCATTTTTGCCGATGGCGACGACGCAATGGGCGTTTATTTCTTAAAGTCAGGAAAAGTGAAGGTATACATGAGTCATGAAATTGGTAAAGATCTAATTATTCAACTGGTTCATGACAATGAATTCTTCGGATTTCTTCCGTTACTTCAGCACGATAAGCACAGCGCTAGCGCAGAGGTATTAGAAGAGGCCGAAATTGTGTTCTATCCCAAAGCCGATTTCTACAAGCTCATTGATGGTAGTTTTGATGTGTTGAAGGAAGTTGTTTCGTTGTTAAGCAACAAAGTGAAAGAAGAACAAGAACGACTTATGAAACTCGCATATTCAAGTGTTCGAAAGCGCACAGCCGAAGCCTTGCTTCACTTGAAAGAACGCTACGAAAAAGACCATAACAAACCCTTCACCATGGCTATTGCTCGTGACGACCTTGCTCGCATGGTTGGAACAGCGACAGAATCGCTCATTCGCACACTCAGCGACTTCAAACAAGAGGGTTTAATTACCATCGACGGATCTCGCATTACGATTGTAGAGGAGCTTAAGTTGATGAATTTAAGAGGTTAACACACTTCGTGATGACCTTCTGCGAAGGATGACACTTCGTGATGACCTTCTGCGAAGGATGACACTTCGTGATGACCTTCTGCGAAGGATGACACATTTCATGTGATGACGCTCCGCGAAGCGGTCATCACGAAGTGTCATCCGGAACGGTCATCGAACTTGTTCGTCATCGTGCACAGCACGTGTGAAACTCCACACCACGAAGCACAATCAACAGCCCAAGAATAAGCAACGCAAAGCGAATGGTCTTTTCGCGTTTGAAGAACGGGTATTTGCTTAAGTACATTTTAATTCTGGAAAGAAGAACAAGCAGGGGAGAAGTTCCTATTCCGAATAGAAACATAAAGAGTCCCGAATAAAGAGCGTTGTGATAAAGAATGGCTACAGCCAAGGCTGAATAGACCATTCCGCATGGTAGAATGCCGTTGACCATGCCCATGAAAAAGCGTGAGAACACGCTTTCCAATTTTAAGAATTTCCGGAAGTAGGTCGCGACAGATGAAGCAGGAAATACTGTGTTCTGAAACCAAGAAGGAAACGATTGCACGATGAAGACAAGAATTAAAACACTTCCGCTAATGAGCGCAGGCCAAACGCCAATATCTTTTGGAAGAATCAATTGTCCAACACCTCCAACCAATGCACCCATAATGGCATAGGTAGTGGCTCTTCCGAAATGATAAAGACTTATCTGTAAAGCCTTTTGCGTGTTCGACCAAGGAATGCTTAGGTTTATGGGTCCGCACATGCCAACGCAGTGCAGACTTCCTAAAAGGCCCATGGATAAGGCAGCTATAATTAGTTCAATGAACATGCTTGTGTCCGATTATTTCTTCGAAATAATATTCCTTGCCGTTTTTCTTCCAGAAAACTTCAATGTTATATCGTGAAGGAATTCCGGTTGGAAGTGTGAAGGAAAAAGCGCTATCCGTTGAAGTCGTTAAGTTGTAGTGGGCATCGAAGGCATTGTTACTGGGGCAATACACCTTCACCGTAGCTTCTCTCATTTCATTCAACATAAATGGAAAGTGAACAACAGCATTTCCATTTGCAATTTGAAACGAACACTTGTTGGGCAATGCAGCGTAGTTCGCTTGCTGATCCAATCTTCCTTGATGAACCAATTCTTTTTCGTAATACCCTTTGTCTACAAGATCAATCTTTTCATTAATCGAAAGAAAGACTAATGTCAAAATGCCTGCGGCAAAAAGTATATAAAGTATAGTTATTCTCCATCCCCAATTCATGGCCTGTTCAATTTATTCGGAGCTAAAAGAACCATTTTTTCTGTGGCTTTCAGCTCGCCGTTGCTGTAAATTTCTAATTCCACGCGGTTCCTTTGAGCAGGTAATTCGTTCAAAGG
>JBIKVX010000159.1:0-5171 GCA_044356625.1 Flavobacteriales bacterium
TATCTACTGCGTTGTTTTTCAATTGAAGAAAGCGGCGTTGCGCTCTTACTTCAACATCGGCTGTCATAAACACTTTCAATTCAGCATTTGGAAGAACCACGGTTCCAATGTCTCTGCCGTCCATGACAACACCGCCATTTTCAGCCATACGCTGTTGAATCCGAACCAATTTTTCACGTACTTCTTTGATTGCACTTATGGCTGATACATGTGAACTTACTTGCATGCTGCGAATTTCTTTATCTACGCAAGTTCCATTCAAGAAGGTCTCTATTTCTTGGGTGTCTGAATTATATTTGAATTGTATTAAAATCAAATGAAGAGATTCCACCAACATATTCTCGTCTATCTCCCCTTTGTTTTGAATGTATCCATGCTCTAAAGCGTAATAGGTTACAGCCCGGTACATTGCGCCTGAATCGATGTAGATGTAATTCAAGTTTTTAGCAATAGCTTTTGCTAAGGTACTTTTTCCACAAGATGAATATCCATCTATGGCAATGTTGATTTTGTTGGTCACTGGTTAGGGAATTGAAGCCCCGAATTTACAATGGTTCCGAGGAAATCACCAAGTTTTATTTCAAAATGTGGTAATATTGTCGACATGAAAATTTTGAAACGATTGACCTCAGTAAATAAAATGAACCATACAACGTTTGTTGTTGCTCTAATTTCAATTGTTAGCTTTCAATCGTGCGACAATATCCCCTACTTCGGCCATCAAGAGGGAAAGATCATTTACGATGTTACTTTTCCATACGAATCGAATGATCTTAAACTGGCGCTTTTTCCTGAGGAAATGACGTGTGTTTTCGATGGTGAGCATGAACATACGCGGATTGAATCTGCCTATGGGATAGTGAAATCCGAATTCATTATAGACCATAAAAAGAAAGAATTCAATCATTTAGTTTCATGCTTCGGAAGTAATTCAGTCATGCATTTGAACGAAGGAGAATTCAACGACTGGATAAAACAATACCCTGCAGTTCGCCTGGAACCTACTGAGGAAACCATGATGATTGCAGGATACGAGTGCAAAAAGACAATTGCCTATTTTAAAAGCGATTCTCTTCCTTCGGTAGATTTATACAGCACAACTAAATTAGATTTAGACGGAAATAATTGGTGGAATACATACGCTGGAGTAGAAGGAACATTGTTGGGTTACGATATTGAGCAATATGGAAGACGCATGCAAGTTCGGGCACGCGAAGTGATTTTTCAGAAGACAACTCCTGAAGATTTTCAAGTCCCAAGTTCCTACACACCAATAAGCGCGGGTGAAATGAAAGCCAAGCTCGACGAAATTGTAAAAGATTATCTCGATTGATGAACCATTCGGTTTCTTCCTTGTACAGCATAATAAATTCAAATTATGCTGTTATCCTTTCTCCGATTCTTTCAAAGCGACGCTAGACATTTTCAAATTGTTTCTCAAACTATTTTCGTTTGTATAGGCGTGATGTTCCTTCGCTGGGATTATTCATTCACTGCCATTTTGCTCACTTTCGGCACTGCGCTTTCCATTCAACTGCTTGGAATTTATTTATTGAAGCTTCCACTTCATTCCATCAAAAGCGCATTGATCACGGCATTCGGATTAACGCTCTTGTTCAAGAGCAACGAGCCGATGCTTTTTGCATTAGCAGCTGCAATTGCCATTGGACAAAAGTTCATTTTAAAAATTCGTGGGCAGCATCTTTTCAATCCTGCGAATGTTGGAATTATTGCTGTAATACTATTCACGGAAAATGCCTGGATTTCTCCGGCACAATGGGGCAATAGCACGCTGATCATCTTCGTCATTGGAACAGCCGGATTGGCAGTGCTTTCAAAAGTTAAAAGAATTGATACTGGCATCTTTTTCATTGCAACACTTTTCGCACTTGAATACTTGCGCACTGTGGTTTACTTAGGTTGGAATTGGGAAGTACTCATTCACAAATTGTCTTCAGGAAGTATTTGGTTATTCGCCTTGTTCATGATAACCGACCCGATGACAATTCCAACGAACCGATTGGTACGTATTATTTGGACTATGGCAGTGGCCTTCACTTCCTTCTACCTAACGAATTTCTATTTTGTTACTGGAGCGCCGCTCTGGGCCTTGGTTTGCTTCACTCCATTAACACCATTACTTAATAAATTTTTTCCTAGCAAAACATTTAACTGGATTCATTCATCACAAAAACAATTCAAACATGACACAAAGATTGCTTATTAAAGCAGTAGCACTATTGGTGCTCCTTGCAAGCGTGAACGCTTATTCGTTCTGCGGATTTTACGTCGCGAAAGCAGACGCGACGCTCTTCAACAACAAGAGTGAAATTATTTTGGTTCGCGACGGAACCCGAACTTCGATAACTATGTCGAACGACTTCAAAGGCGACGTGCGCGATTTCGCAATGGTGGTGCCTGTTCCCGTGGTTCTTCAAGAAGGGGATATTAAAGTGGTTGATCGAAGAATTTTTGAAACACTTGATGCGTATTCTTCTCCAAGGTTGGTGGAATATTACGATACCAATCCTTGCTATCAAGCGGTAGAATTAGAAGAAGCAAACTGGAGCGCAGCAGTCAACTCGACAGATGCGGGCGTTCGCATGAAGTATGATATGGTTGAAGAAAAATTCAATGTGACCATTGAAGCAGAATATACCGTTGGAGAATATGACATCGCGCTTCTCTCCGCGAAAGAAAGCACTGGATTGAAAAACTATTTACTTCAGGAAGGATATAAAATTCCAGCTACTGCAGAGAGTGTGCTTGAACCATACATCAAGAGCAACATGAAATTCTTTGTTGTGAAAGTGAATTTAGACAACCAGAAAAACACTGGATTCGATTACTTGCGCCCGATTCAAATCAACTTCGATCATCCGAAATTCATGTTGCCTATTCGCTTGGGAATGGCGAACAGTACTGGCGAGCAAGACATGATTGTGTATGCCTTTACTAAGGCTGGTCGTGTTGAATGCACGAACTACAGAACGGTTAAAGTTCCAACAGACAGAAACATTCCATTGTACGCAAAAGATATCTTCGGAGAGTTTTACAAAAACCTTTTCACTCGCGCTTATTCTCGTGAAGGAAAGAATGCGGTTATGTTGGAATATGCTTGGAACGTAACTCCAAGTTGGGGCGGAATGAAATGCGATCCTTGCGTTGGAAATCCGCCTATCTACAACGACTTCGCGGAAGCGGGTGTTTGGTGGGCCGGCTGGAATTCTGCATCTCCAGTGTTCTTCACAAGGCTTCATGTGCGCTACAGCAGCGCAAAATTTCCGGCGGATCTAACTTTTCAAATCACTCCGAACACAGAGAATTTTCAAGCTCGATATATTCTTACTCATCCCGCCGGAGGACCTTTCGATTGCGATGAATCACAAGAATATCTCGAATCATTAAGATCGCGCAGAAAAGTTGAGGTGGATGAATTGTATGCTCTAGCCGGGATAAAACCCACCGATCGCAGTTTCAAATACATCAATGAATTTGTTACTTTCATGATTAACAAACCGCTCGACTCGATGCTTAAGGGCGAAGTTATTCCGGGAGACAACTCGCCCATGGATGCTAGTGAAATAGACGTGGATGAAGCTTACATTCACTCAGATATGGAGCCGAACGAAGCTTACTTGCAAAATGGAAATCCTGAAAAAAGAAATAAACCTTGGGAAGTTCCCATTTTCCTTGGATCGGTTGTCGGGTTAGCCTTGTTTGTTTCAAGAAAACGAATGAAAGAATAAACACAAAAAAGGGCGGTCATTGACCGCCCTTTTTTACTTCAACATAAAATATTAATAATACATGCTCCGACGAACTTTCGCAACGTATTTCGCTAAACGAATCACTTGTTTGGTATATCCGAATTCGTTGTCGTACCAAACGTAAAGAACAATACCCTTTCCGTCCTTTGAAACTATGGTAGCTTGACTATCATAAACACTGCAGCACTCGTTTCCAACAATATCGCTTGACACCAATTCTTCGCTAATGCTGTAGAAGATTTGATTTACCAAATCGCCGTCTAGCGCGGCTTTACGAACGGCTGCATTTACTTCCTCAATAGAAGTTGTTTTGTCAGTGTATACGTGAATAATGGCCAAAGAACCGTTCGGAAGTGGAACGCGCACTGCATTCGAAGTAAGCTTGTCAGCAAGTGCTGGAATAACCTTCGTTACAGCTTTACCAGCGCCCGTTTCAGTTATTACCATGTTCACAGCTGCACTTCTTCCGCGACGACTTTTCTTGTGCATATTGTCTAACAAGTTCTGGTCGTTGGTGTATGCGTGAACCGTTTCAATGTGTCCTTTTTCAATTCCGAATTCATCGAAGATAGTTTTCAAAATTGGAGAAATGGCGTTGGTTGTGCAACTTGCTGCAGAAAAAATTGTCTCGCTTTCAATGTCTAAATCACGGTGATTAATTCCGTAAACAATGTTCGGAACCTCCTTACCTGGCGCGGTTAATAGGACCTTACTAATACCTTTTGCTTTCAAGTGAACGCTCAGTGCTTCACGATCTTTGAAAACACCGGTGTTATCGATTAATAAAGCGTCTTGAATTCCATAAGCTGTGTAATCTAAAGCACCCGGATCTTTCGCTGCCAACATGTAAATGCGCTGGCCGTTTACGATTAAACATTTGTTTTCGTAATCCACATCAACAGTTCCTTTGAATCTTCCGTGAACAGAATCGTTTTCAAAAAGCGCTGCGCGTTTTTTAATAGACAAATCGTCGTCTTCACGCGTAACAATAGCACGTAAGCGAAGTTGTTGTCCACTTCCAGCTTGACGCACCAATTCACGAGCAGCTAAACGGCCTATCCGACCGAAACCAAACAAGACAACGTCTCTTGGCTCCATGTCTTTTCCTTCTTCTGTAAAATTCTGCAGTTTATCTTCTAGAAATTCTTTTTGCGAGTTGAAATGTTCGCGAGAGATTGCCCACTCGCTAGCTAATTTTCCAATATCTATTTTCGCTGGAGCAATGTCCATGTTGTATAGCTCGGCGGCTAATTCAGCGGTGTGAAAAACGCTAATTGGCTTACCCACAACTTCCGCTGCGTATTTGTGCAATCGCAGGATTTCGGTGATGCGTGTATCTGCAAGATGATTGCGGAAAAGCACCAATTCAATTGATTTATCGAAAAGCAACTTTCCCACCAT
>JBIKVX010000161.1:0-5123 GCA_044356625.1 Flavobacteriales bacterium
CGAGCGGAAGTTTTAGCCGTTGAAAAATCTTCGGAACCCAGCGTGCTCCCACATCTTCATGTCCGTGAAAGGTCCATCCTATTCCTTCTTCAAAGCGTTTGGTGTGCGGCTTCGCAATGTCGTGAAGCACAGCTCCCCACAATAGCCAAAGGTTATTGGTGTTGGCGCGAAGATTATCTACCACTTCAAGGGTGTGATAGAAATTGTCTTTATGGGCGTAATTATTTTTTTTCTCCACACCGTGAAGCTTGACCATTTCAGGAAAAAACTGATGAAGCAAATCTGTATCGAATAAAAGTTTTAATCCAACAGAAGGTTTCTTGGAAAGAAGAATCTTGTTGAATTCAACCATGGTTCTTTCTACGCTCACTATCTCCAGTCGTGCGGCATTCTCTTTAATCGCCTGAAGACTTTTTTCTTCTATGGTGAAGTTAAGTTGCGCCGCGAAGCGTATAGCTCGCATCATGCGCAAAGGATCGTCGCTGTAGGTTATTGCAGGTTCTAATGGCGTACGAAGAATTTTATTTTCGAGATCAAGTAATCCGTTGAAGGGATCTACGAGTTCTCCGAATGATTCTTTTTGAAGAGAAAGCGCCATGGCGTTTACGGTGAAGTCTCTGCGCATTTGGTCGTCTTCCAAGCTACCTTTTTCTACATCGGGTTTTCTGCTTGTTAAACGATACGATTCTTTTCTTGCTGAAACGAATTCCACTTCGCTTCCCTTGTAGCTGAAATGAGCTGTTCCGAAATTCGCGAAAATGGAAACACGTTTGACATTGAGTAACTCTGCAGTTCTGTTGGCTAGTGTGGGTCCATCACCGCTTGTCACAATGTCAATGTCTTTGTTTAGACGTTTGAGCATAAGGTCACGCACATAACCACCAATCACAAATGCCTCAGCATGTTGCTCGAGTGCCGCTTGCTGAACGGCTCGAAAGACGGTTTTTTGTAGATGACGGCTAAAGTTCATTTGCGGCGCAAAGGTACTTTTCAAAACGAGGAAATAGAAATATTTGTTTTTAGGTTAAAAAATGACCATGAGGACAACTATATGAAACCCTTTTCAGTCTTATATTGCGTACGCTAAATTCGATTAAAATGAAAAAAATCTTTGCCTTTTTAATGTTTGTTTTGATATGCGGTGCTCAGGCATTCGCACAAAACGCACAAGTGACATTTAGTTCAACCACAAACTTCACCGCAGTGGAAGAAGGATTTCACCCCGTGAAATTTCAATTGATAAACGGTTCAAATGCGAACGTTGAAGGCCTTTTGAATTACGTTCAAAACAATCCGAAGTACTTCCAAGTTCAAGTAAATGAAAGCGAACTGACTTTAAAATTTGTAGAGGGTGTTCATTGGGGTGTTTGGATGAAAGTCTTCGGCGCAATGGGAGTTTCTCAAATAGAAATTCGTGAAGCGAATCAAAATATTATTGTGGAACCCATGGATTTTCTCCGTTATTTCCACCTGATTAATCAATAGTTTTTCAAAGCTCTTTTTATGAGGACTCTTTATTTGCTCCTGGTATTTTCGTGTTTGTCAATCTGTGTGAACGCTCAAATTTTTTCTTGTACGACGTGCGCGGGATCTTCTCCAACTAGTTACACGAACGGCCAGCCGAATGATTCTATATTTTTTGTTTGCGCCGGAAGTACTGCTGAATTGGTAGCTACAGGTCCTCCAAGTTCTGCTGGTTTATACAATTACACTTGGCAATTTTTTAATCCGTTTACGAATACTTGGGACTTTTTCTTTACCTCGTCCATTGTTTTTAGCCCTCAGAGTTTGCCTGGCGTAGGTCCTGGAGGGTATCGTGTTGTTATCACAGATGCTCTTTCTGGAGTTTTTTTAGGCTCGGATGTAGCTTGGGTGTCACAAGTTGATGCGCCTACATCTGTTGATGTTGCACCAATTCCACCAGGTTGTGGAGGATCGTTGAGTTTGACAGGTCTAGTGAATTTAGGTTCAGCAACACCATATTACAACGCACCAGTGGACTTGTCTTCCCCTGTAATTGTAGGTCCCTCGACCAGTTTTAGCATGTGCATATCAGGAACTCATACGTTCAATAGTGATTTAACTTTTACACTTGTCGGTCCTGCTTCTTGCGGAAGTCCAACAGCCGTGCTAAGTCCTTATAGCAGTTCTATGGGCCAAGCCATTAATTGCAATGGACTCGACAATTTTTTGAATTTATGTTTTTCGAATCAGTCTACAACTAGCTTCAATATCTGCGGTGCGGGAGGTAATATGACTGGTAATTATGGAGCTTACGGGCTTGGGGCAGGAACCCCAATTAACTGGTCTGTATTCAATGGATGTGATGCCACACAGGGTCCATGGACACTGAGGGTTCAAGATTGTTACACAACAGACACAGGAACGATTTTACCCGCAACAACGTTAAGCATTACTGGAGCAAATGGGCTAGGGGTTCCAACTACAATTAACTTCTCTCCCAATGTTGCCGCCCCTATAACGGATGGTGCATGCGCACAGACGTTCGGATTTAATCCTGCTTGTTGCACAACGACGAACGTTTCTTTGAATTTACCAGTGTCGTCTTTAACGCCACTTCCCATGAATGTGAATTATACTTGGACTGCTGTTCCTGCTGGCCCAGTAATTACAGTAGCTTCAGGTGTTGTTCCGGCTTCTGGAATTATTTCAGCAACCGTTCCTGCGCCAACTCAAGACACTCAATTCACGTTAACGCTTTCGGGCATGCAGGCGAATGCGAATTGTGGAGGAAATTCAAGTGATACAGAGCTATACGATAATCAATCAAGCACGCCAGTGACCATTCCGAATCCAGGAGCACTCTGTGCTACAGCGTCCGCCGTAACATTAGTTCCTTCTATAATAGGTGGAACTTTCAGTGGAACTGGGGTGAATGCAGCCGGTGTATTCTCACCAACTGCTGCGGGCGTTGGAAGTTGGACCGTTAACTACTCCACAGGTGGTGCTTGTCCAAATACAGGCTCTGTTACAATTCAAGTAACCGCAGCTCAAGCCTCTGTCATTACTGCACCAACAACAATTTGCACAGGAGCAAATGCCGTAACATTAACAGCAAATAACGCAGGTGGAACTTGGAGCGGAACGGGCGTTAATGCTTCAGGTGTTTTTACTCCCTCTGCTGTGGGCACACAAACCATAACTTATACTCCTGCTGCCGGACAGTGTTATTCTGCGGGCACTGCAAATATTCAAGTGATTCAAACGCCAACGGTATCTGTTACGGATGTTGGTCCGGTTTGTTTAACTAGCCCTCCAATTTCTCTTGCTTGCTCTACTGGAAATGCAGTTTGGAGTGGACCAGGAGTTAGTCCGTCAGGGGTGTTCGATCCAGGCATAGCAGGCCCGGGTGTTGTCTCAATTACATGTACTGCTGCAGGTCAATGTCCAGCAAGCGATAACACAGCCATTTCTGTTGTGGCTCCAGTAACTCCCTTTATTACTGCACCAGCGCTATCTTGTGTGTCATCAAGTCCAGAAATACTTACCGCTGATTTAGTAGGCGGAAGTTGGTCTGGTCCTGGTGTTTCACCATCAGGTAGTTTCAATCCAAGTGTTGCGGGTGTAGGTGGTCCATATACCATCACTTATACGTTGAATGATATTTGCTTATCAGAGGCAACAGCTGCAATTGCAGTTATTGCTCAGCCTGTTGTTACAATTACAGATTTGCCAGCGCCTTTGTGCTCGAATGGCAGTTCAGTAAATCTTTCTGCTTCTCTTCCTGGCGGTTCTTGGACAGGCATTGGAGTTAACACAGTCACTGGTGTTTTCTCTCCTTCATCTGCTGTAAACGGTCCTAACACAATTATTTATTCCATTGGGGGAATTTGTCCTGCAACAGACAACACCACAATCAATGTCGTTGCAGCTCCAACTGCGAGCATTACACAATCTTCTCCGTTTTGTTTGAATTCATTGAATACCACCTTAACCGCTAGTCCAATCGGAGGGACGTGGTCAGGAACAGGAATCTTAGATCCTGCAACAGGTTCTTTCTCCCCAAGCACTGCCGGAGTTGGACCTACTTCAATTACATACACCTACGCTTCTGCACCCTGCACAGTTACCGCTACAAGCAGTGTTATTGTGAATCCGCTTCCAATAGTGTTTGCAGGAAACGATGCAATTATTTGTTCAGGGGCTTCAACCGTTCTTCAAGCTACAGGAGCTTCGACATATCAGTGGAGTGTCAACGGAGGAGCAGCTGTTGGCTTGAACAATCAGAATATTTCGAACCCTTCGGCTTCTCCAACGACAACAACAGTCTACAGTGTTTTGGGTATCGATGCAAACGGGTGCACCGGAGTAGATCAGATTCAAGTTTCGGTGAATCCGCTTCCAACAGTGAATGCAGGTTCAAACGTTTCGATTTGTCCAGGTATTCCAACAACTTTGGGAGCTTCAGGCGCATCTGCGTATTCATGGTCGCCGGCAACGGGATTGACAGGTGCGAATACAGCCACTCCGGCTGCAAATCCTGCTTCAACGCAAACTTATACTGTAACAGGAACAGATGCGAACGGATGTCAGAATACAGACCAAGTTTCGGTGACTGTATTTCCTCAGCCTGTCGTTTCGGCAAGTTCCACTTCACCTATTATCGAATGTCAAACCGCGCAATTAACTGCAACGGGATTGGTATCATACAACTGGGTGAACACAGCAGGGACAGATGCTTCTATTTCAACTCCGAATTCCTCAACAACAGATGTGGGGCCTTTATCGAACGCTAATTATGCAGTAGCCGGAATAGATGCAAACGGATGCACAGGCGGCGCAACAGTTTCCGTAGTGGTGAATCCGATTACGATTTCAATCGTGAACGCAACAACTATTAACCCTTCAACCTTTGCTTTCGATATAACTTCTAACGCAACGAATTTCGACTGGGATTTCTATACAGACGGAATTACTGACGCTTCAACTACGAATACTTCCATTCAGAACACATACACAACTTCACCAACTCCTCCGCTAGATTATATTGTTACAACAGTAACGGCGAGTATTGGCAATTGTGAAGCTCAAGATACCATTCATGTGTTCATCGATAACACGCTTTTGGACTGGCCGAACATTGTAATTGCCGATGGCGATGG
>JBIKVX010000162.1:0-5056 GCA_044356625.1 Flavobacteriales bacterium
GCTCCAATTATTCTTGAGTCTACTGGCATGAACAGCAATGCGGCTCTTGAATACTACAACGGTGAAATTTATGTATTGAATAATCATAGCGAAGGTGTAAACGCCTATTACAACGTGAAAAAGGTAGATGCCTCGGGAAATGTTTTGCAGTTGTTTGAAGTTCCAGGAATAGGGGTGCAAGGACACGATCTACAAGTATGGAATTACGGTGTTTTTGTTGCTGGAGAATTCTTGAATGGGACCTTCCGCAATCCATATACTTGTGCTTTCAATTTAGATGGAACGGTGAATACTGAAACATACAACGTGTTCAATTTTAACATGTGGTACAATGCTGTACATTCAAACTCGGAAGGCTATACGCTTGCAGGCGAAACAACAGACTTTGGATTTGGAGAGCAGGAATGGGTGTTGCACAGATCCAATGTTTTGGGTCAATATGCTGGCGGAGGAACAGTAGGGACAAGTAAGTTTGAAGTATGCAACGATTTGTTGGTAGTGAATGATACTGTTTATTTGGTGGGAAGTTCAAACGGATTTCAGTTGAACAAGCAACAACAAGCCACGGTGTATAGAAATGAATCTGTGGTACTTTCAGCATTAGATCCTAACGTTGTCAATAACGATTGTTTTTATGTCGGGACAGAAGATTTAATAGCTGAAGAAAGCCTTTCCTTTAATTCAATTGGAAACAATGTCTTTCAGACTTCAACGCAAGTAAATAATCTGAATGTACAGGTCTACAGCGTTGATGGTAAATTGAACTTCAGTCATTCAGGATCAAACGAATTCCAAGTGAATGCTTCGCCAGGAATTTATTTCCTCGTTTTTCAATCTGAAAAACAATCAGGCGTTCAGAAAATTAGTATTCGTTAACGCGAAGAAAGGGCAATGGAGTATACACCGGGTATGGCCTCTAGTTCGTTTTGAATCTCTTTCGTCACTAGAATTTTATTTCTTTCCGAAGAAGGAAGCACCACGCGGTCTTCACCATTTTTTAATTCTATGCGAAGCTGAGCGTGTCCAGTATTTTTCACCAACAGTTCATCTAGTTTTTCAATGGTTTTCTCGGTTAGAAATTCCGAGTCAATGCCAATGGTTAAATAACGCCCAAGCTTTTCTTTTACTTCAGCTAAGAGAGATATTTCTGCAATTTGAAATTCAGTTTTTTCTTCTGTGTTTTGTCCATAGCGACGTTTTTGAAAACGTCCGCGCACATACAAAAAGAAGTTGTCTTGCATATACGCCTTGAAGCTCATATAGTCTTTTCGGAACAAGCGGAAATCGTGCGAACCTTCCCCGTTTTCGAGGGTGAAGCTTCCGTAAGGATTGCCTTGCTGCGACATGCGGTGTTGCACGTTTTTCACAATGCCTGCAAAAGAAATTTCACGGCCGTTGTTGGGTTCCGGATTTTCTAAAGCTTCCATTGAATTTGGATAACAGAAGGCTTCAATCTCCAGGGCGAAATCGTCGAGCGGGTGCCCAGAGATGAACATTCCAACCAAATCTTTTTCTTTTGAAAGTTCGGTGAGAGCATCCCACGGTTCAACTCTCGGAATTGAAGGCGGTTGAATTTGCACGCCGGAATCTTCTCCGAAAAGTGACGCTTGAGAAGAGTTCTTGCCGTCACGCGCTGCACGCGCATATTTCACCAACGTGTCTATGAATCCTTCGCCTTTATTGTCGGTTCCGAAATACGCAGAGCGTGTAATGCCGAATCGGTCGAAAGCTCCGCACATGGCTAAGCTTTCAAGCACGCGTTTGTTCGTGGCTTTGTCGTCTACGCGCTCTAGAAAATCGAATACCGTTTCAAACGGTTTTGTTTCACGTTCGCGAATCATGCTTTCTACAGCATTCTCTCCAACTGCTTTAACGGCGGCCAATCCAAAGCGAATGGCTCCTGCTTTGTTTACAGAAAAAAGTGAAAGAGATTCG
Organism: Flavobacteriales bacterium; assembly: GCA_044356625.1. Classification (GTDB taxonomy): domain Bacteria; phylum Bacteroidota; class Bacteroidia; order Flavobacteriales_D; family Sanyastnellaceae; genus CAIZGX01. The sequence goes on from JBIKVX010000162.1 coordinate 1,936, forward strand.
TTCACATCAGGAGAAAGAACGGGAATGCGCATGCGCTTGCATTCTTCCATGAAGAAAGTAACTCCCTTAATGTCGCTCATGGAATTGCTTAAAGTTGCAGCCATAAAATCTGCGGGGTAGTGCGCTTTCAAATATGCCGTTTGATAAGCGATCCAAGCGTAACAGGTCGAGTGAGATTTGTTGAAGGCGTAACTCGCGAATTTCTCCCAGTCGGTCCAAATCTTTTCAAGCTTATCTGCCGGATGTCCGTTTGCAATGGCTCCTTCCATGAACAAACTTTTCATCTTGTTTAGTTCTTCAATGAGTTTTTTACCCATTGCTTTACGCAAGACATCGGCCTGACCTTTGGTGAAGTTTGCCAGTCTTTGAGACAGCAACATCACTTGCTCTTGGTAAACCGTAATGCCGTAGGTCTCTTTCAAGTTGTCTTCCATTTCAGGAAGATCGTATTCAATTTTTTCTAGACCGTGTTTACGACGAATGAATTGCGGAATGTACTCCATAGGACCCGGACGGTACAAGGCGTTCATGGCAATTAAATCGGCAAAAACGGTAGGTTTGAGGTCGCGCATGTGTTTGCGCATACCTTCACTTTCATATTGGAAAATCGCAACTGTTTCACCGCGTTGGAAAAGTTCGTAGGTCTTTTCGTCGTCGATGGGAATGTTGTCAATGTCTATGTCAATGTTGTGGGAAAGCTTAATGAGTTTGATTGCATTTTTAATGATGCTTAGCGTCTTCAAACCCAAGAAGTCCATTTTCAAAAGCCCTGCTTTTTCTACAACGGAGTTGTCGAATTGCGTACACCACATATCGCTGTCCTTCACGGTAGCAACCGGAACGAAGTTCGTGATGTCCGTAGGGGTAATAATCACGCCGCAGGCGTGAGTTCCCGTGTTGCGAATGGACCCTTCTAAAATCTTCGCCATTCGCAACACTTTACCTTCCGGTGTTGTGCTCGTAGCAATAAGACGCATGCGTTGCATGCGCTCGAATTCTTCGCTAGAAAAATCTTCTTTCAGCTGTTTCTCTTCTTTGTTGAAGATGTCAGAAAGCGATGCGCGATCGGGAATTAATTTCGTCAATTGTTCCGACTCGCCAATAGATAAGTCGAACACACGCGCAGCGTCCTTTACAGCCGACTTCGCGGCCATCGTGCCGTAGGTAATGATTTGCGCAACTGCGTTGCGCGAATATTTATTTCGTACGTACTCAATAACTTTTTCTCGTCCTTCGTCCTCGAAGTCGATGTCCATATCGGGCATCGACACACGATCCGGATTCAAGAAACGCTCAAAGAGGAGGTCGTATTTGATCGGATCTACATCTGTAATCCGAAGACAATAGGCCACAGCAGATCCTGCAGCGGAACCACGTCCAGGCCCAACAGAAACATCCATCTTCCGCGCCTCGTTACAGAAGTCCTCAACAATAAGCAAGTATCCTGGATAACCAGCCTTCTCAATAACCGAAAGCTCGAATTGCAATCGCTCGCGAATAGAATCATCAAAATCGCCGTAACGGTATGTCGCCCCTTTGAAGGCCAAGTGTTCAAGATAGGCCGACTGTTCAGCAATTGTTTTCAGTTTTTCTTTTTCTTGAGCAATGCGCTCCTCCTCGTATCCATCGGCATTCCATTTTTCAATGCGCTGGCCAATCAATCGTTCGTGAGAAGCTATAATTTCAGTTTGAAAATTTGAAATGAATGTTTCTTCAATGTCGAATTTTGGGAGTAAGATTTCTCTATCGAGTTTATAGCCATCGCATTTGTCTGCAATTTCAATCGTAGTCTCAAGCGCTCCGGGATAAGCAGAGAAGGCTTGTGCCATTTCTTGAGCATCTTTCAGATAAAACTCGTTGTTCGGAAATCCAAATCGGAACTCTCTTCCTTTCTTTCCAATGTATTTGGAAGGGGTGCTTACTTTCTCCCCTTCTTTCACGCAGATCAGAGCGTCTTGGGCTTCAGCATCACTTTTCTCCGTGTAGTAACTGTTGTTTGCTGCGAAGTATTTCACGTTGTGCTTCTCGCAAAACCGAACAAGCGTTCGGTTAACAAATTGCTCTTCTTCTAATCCGTGATTGTTCAATTCAGCATAAAAATCTTCACCAAATTGTTCCTTCCAAAAAACAAAAAGTTCTTCCGCTTTCTCTTCACCGATATTCAAAATGGTTGAAGGTATTTCACCCCAAAGTGAGCCTGTGCAAAGGATGAGGCCTTCTTTGTATTGAACAAGAAGGTCTTTGCTAATGCGCGGCACGTAATAGAATCCTTCGGTATACGCTAAGGATGAAAGCTTCGATAAATTTTGATATCCTTTGAAATTTTTCGCTAACAATACAACCGGAGAACCATCGTCTTTCGAAGAACGGTCGGTGTGATTTCGACACAAATTCAGTTCAGCACCTACGATTGGTTTAATTCCTTTTTTATGGGCGGCACTCACGAAGTGAAACGCTCCCATCATGTTTCCAGCATCTGTTACCGCAACAGCTGGAGAACCCATGGCGAGTGATTTTTTAATCAACGCGTCAATAGTCGTGGTGCTCTGAAGAATGCTGTATTGTGAGTGCACGTGGAGATGCACGAATTTCTGATTTTCGTTTATATCAACTTCTGAAAGCGTTTCATCGGGCGCCTGATCGTCAGTTTTTTCTGATTTGAAATTGCTGTCTTGCAAAATGGGTGCTTCGTAAACTACATCACCTTTTGCAACGCCGTTCGCACTTGGGATAACCCCAATTCGAATGAGTTCGAAAAAACATTTCCCCGTGGCATCAACGTCGTATGCCGCGTCGTGCGCCTCTTCAAACTTAACATGAAATAATTTTTCGTGAAGTTCAGTGAGTGTTGGCCACTTGAATTTCCCACCTCTTCCACCAGGAATGGCGCAAAATTCAGTTCCAAATTCTTTGGTGTCCATGCTCGACATTTGCTCGAGCACGTTGGTTCTTCCTTCACGCAGGAATTCGCATCCGACAATGTTTATATCGAATTCAATGTTGTGTCCAGCAACAAATTGTGTTTGAGCAAGAGCCTCTTCGAATTGATCCAAGCATTCACTCAGTGGAATACCTTCTTTCGTAGCGCGTTCAGTAGAAATGCCGTGAATCTTTTCTGAAG
>JBIKVX010000163.1:0-4970 GCA_044356625.1 Flavobacteriales bacterium
TGAGAACCTAATTAATCTGGCCTTGGCCGATGGTGAGTTAACAGAAAAAGAAAAACAAATTCTATTCAAAAGGGCGGAAGCTGCAGGGATAGATTTGGATGAGTTTGAAATGGTGCTCGATGCTCGCCTCTATGAAAGTCAGAAAAAACAAAATGCAGAATCCGCTGCTGCATCTGCTTCAGCCTCTGCTGCTTCTGCTGCTTCTGTTGCAGCTCCGAAATCAGATAAATTTGGAGACATAAAAAAGTGTCCCGCATGTGGTTCAATAATTCAGTCCTTCACTGCAATTTGTGCCGATTGTGGCCATAATTTCTCCAATGTGAATGCTGTAAGTTCTGTGACGAAACTTTATGAGCAGCTTCAGTTAGTCGAGTCTGAAGAAAGAAATCGTCCAGCGGATTCTGGTGGATGGCTCAATAAATTGCATGGCAGTTCTGCATTGAATGATCATAACATGCAGGAGAGAATTGGTAAACGCAAGGCGAGCGTGGTTTCGGGTTTCCCTGTTCCAAATACAAAAGAGGATATTTTAGAGTTTTTATCAATGGCAGTGCCGGAGGCAAGCAAGAAACCTAATTTTATGTTAATGCAAACAGGAGTAGGTATATTATATAAAGCTTGGTATTCAAAGGCAGAGCAAGTGGTTATGAAAGCTCGATTTAGCCTAAAGGATGATAAAAGACTTTTGGAAGAAATAAACAATTACGCGAAAGAACTAGGAATTAAATAATAAAAAATTTAGAGTATGGGACTTTTTGGAAATAAGACGGAAGGTGGAATGATGGATGTCATTCGCTGCGACGAACATGAATATTTAGTTTGGAAGTGGCGCCCTTCTGGAGAAGCAAATTCAACGAATAAGGAAAATGCGATACGATTTGGAAGCAGCCTGCGTGTAAAAGACGGAGAATTAGCAGTTTTTGTATACAAGCAGAAAGATGGCGCAATGCAGGATTTCATAGAAGGTCCGTATGACCAGACGATAAAAACAGCGAACTTTCCTATCCTTTCGAGCATTGTGGGAGCGGCATTTGGAGGGGCATCTCCGTTTCAGGCGGAAATATATTTTATCAATCTTGCAGGAAACGTTCCAATCAAATTTGGCATCCCTTACTTCAACATTACGGATAGTCGATTGCCTGATTTTCCGGTGCCAATGTCGGTTCGCGGTCAGATAATTTTCAATATTACCGATTATAAATTATTCATTAAGAACACACGTTTAATCAATTTTGAAATTGATGATTTCAAGAACTTGATTAAGTCTACAGTAACGAGCAGTGTGAAGTCAGGTGTGATGAATATCAATAGAAATAACCCGTTGAATTTGGTTCAGATTGAAGAGAATCTCGACTTCATTAACGAGACTTTAAAGGCTAAACTTAAGGATACCTTCTCTGAAGACTTTGGAGTTAACTTGAAACGCTTTGATATTGATTCGCTTGAAATGGATCAGGAAAGTGAAGGTTATGCAAAGCTGCTGAAAGTAACACGTGATCAGCAAGAGAAAACTTTTGTTGCTCAAACCGATGTGAATATCAAGAATTTGAACGATATGCAAAGTATCAACGCCGGGAACATGGAGGAAACTTTGCGTATTCAGCGAGAAGAGGCCCAACGTGCGCAGAAACTGCAAACAGAAACCAACTTCATTGGAGCTCACGGACTAAACCAACAGACAGATGTGCTAAAAACAGCGGCTTCTAGTTTAGGTAGTATGGGCAATGTAGGCGGAGGTGGCGGAGGAGCAATGAATCCAGCTGGAATGATGACAGGCATGATGATGGGTGGCGCAATGGGCACTCAAATGGCAGGAATGATGAACAACATGGGGCAGCAAATGCAGAACCAACAAAATGTTCCACCGCCGCCACCACAAGTTCAATACAGTGTAGCGGTTAACGGTCAAACCACGGGTCCATTCAATATGCAGCAGTTGCAACAGATGGTGCAGAACGGACAACTGACAACAACTACGCATGTTTGGAAACAAGGAATGGCAGGATGGGAAGCTGCCGGAGGAGTTAATGAACTTTCGAGTTTATTCGGTTCAATGCCACCACCACCACCACCACCACCACCGCCAATGCCTTAATTATTGTTGTTCCTAGAAGAGGAAACAAAAAGAAATATATTGCGGAATCCGAAAAGCCTTCAGCTTCTTATATCTTAAAATAATTTAGTTTATGAACGACGATAGTTTTTTTTCAATGAATCGGTTAATGGAATTCGGTATGAGCATGGCTGTAGCTCAGCAAATGGTCGGTACGATGAATTCAGCAATGGAGAACATGAAGTCAAATGGCGTTGCGCAGGCTAACAACTCTCCAATTACTCCGCTTTACTATGCTGTCTTAGACGGTAATCCGGCAGGTCCGTTTTCTGAAAAAGAGTTCTCTCGATTAATAACTGAAAAGAAAATATCTAAGGAGACATATGTTTGGAAACCTGGGATGTCTCAATGGCAATTCGCAGAGAAGCTTCCCGAAGTCTTGAAATTAGTAGCTCTTACACCACCACCTTTTTCACCAAGAACCTAAGTAACGCTATGAAAACTCAAGTTAAGTTTTTCCAATTAATTATTGCAATTGCAATAAGTGCTTTAATAAGCTTTGGATTCTATTCTATGGAAATTGGGGAAAACAAGTTGCTTATTAGCATAGGCGGATTTGTGTTTTTCGCAGTAACACTTGCTTGTACAATTGGAATTAGGTTTGAAACGGCAGGAGTGTCTACAAACGTGAGAGTCTTATCTTCAATTTTCTTTGTGGTAGGACTTTTGAGTCATGTTGTATTCTCGTTTTTCAGCTCTTCAATTCCGCTTTACGTAATTGTGAATGGAATTCTTATTTTGATTTATGCACTCATAGTAAATAGCCTTATTAAGGCTGCTAGCTAGAATTTTAGTGCGCATAATTATAGGAGCCCGAATATTTCGGGCTCTTTTTTGTCAATCATTTCTGATCATACAATAAAGCAATTCTGAAAATTGAGAAATATCCTTACTTTTAAACTCCTTCAACCACAACCAATTCATACTTATTCGAATGAAACTTTTTACTTTGCCACCTTTCAATATCATTAGAACACTTGTCTTGTTTGTTCTATTTGCAAGCGTTTCGTCGCAAGCTTGTGCGCAAACAATAAAAACCAAAACACCCAAACGTCCGAAAGGACAGCAAGATGTTTTGCGTTTAGCGTGTGAACCTATTCCTGTTGTGCGCGTCGCAGTTATTGGTTTGGGTATGCGCGGTTCAGAGGCAGTAAGTCGCTTGACTTACATAGACGGAGTAGAGATTGTTGCGTTGTGCGACATGGTGGAAAAAAATGTGAAGTCGTGCAACGAGACATTGAAAGAACGCGGTTTTCCCGCAGCTCAAGAATTCGTTGGTGAAGATTCTTGGAAAAAGGTAACAGCACTCCCAAATGTAGATCTTGTATACATCTGCACCGATTGGTTGAATCATGCCAAGATGGCTATTCAAGGAATGAAAGACGGAAAGCATGTCGTTGTTGAAGTTCCCGGTGCACTGACAATGGAGGAGATGTGGGAATTGATAAACACTGCAGAGCAGACGCGCAAACACTGCATGATGTTGGAGAATTGTGTCTATGATTTTTTCGAATTAACTTCTTTAAACATGGCTCAACAAGGGCTATTCGGAGAAATTCTTCATGCGGAAGGATCTTACATTCACAACTTGGAACCTTTCTGGAAATACTACTGGAACAACTGGCGTCTGGACTACAATCAGAAACATCGCGGAGATATTTACCCAACGCATGGAATGGGCCCAGCGTGCTTCGCACTCAATATTCATCGCGGAGATAAAATGAATTACCTCGTTTCCATGGACACGAAAGTGGTTAATATTCCAGCACACATCAAACAGAAAACAAATACAGAATTAAGCAATTTCCAAAATGGAGATCACACCACAACCATGATCCGAACCGAGATGGGAAAGACCATTGAAATTCAACACAACGTCGCAACTCCTCGCCCCTATACACGAATGTATCAGCTCACAGGCACGAAAGGATTCGCAGATAAATATCCGTTTGAAGGGTATGCGCTCGATTCAAAAATGTTGAGTGAAGATTTAAACCCAAATAATCTAAAATTCACCGCGCACGATTATGTTTCAGATGGAATGAAAGATTCTATTATGTTGAAGTACAAACATCCGATTGTCATTGAAATTGAGGAAAAAGCAAAAGAAGTAGGCGGACATGGCGGAATGGATTATATCATGGATTATCGATTGATGTATTGTCTTCACAACGGATTGCCGCTAGACATGGACGTGTACGATTTAGCCGAGTGGTCTTGCCTCGGTCCACTCACTGAAATTTCATTGAACAACAATTCCGCTCCTGTTGAAATTCCTGACTTCACCAGAGGAGGATGGAACAAATTGAAAAAGGTCGAGTTTGCGAAGTAGTTATTTCAGCTTTTTCATTTGAAAATTCTTTACCTAAAAAAATATACATGACAACCGTATCATGTAAAGAAAATAGTGTTATTTTTACATGATAATTCAAATTAGATTGGAGGTAAATAGTGAAAAAACGTGTCGTTGAGTATGTTGATAACAACGTGGCCTATAACAATTTGCCATTGTTGCCGCCTACGCTTGCTATTTTGGAGTCGAATAAGATTTTAAGGCAATTGGTTAATTCCTCCGTTGTTTTGGCCGAATTGAAAGGGATGGTGAATATTCTTCCTAATCCAAATATTTTACTCAACGCGGCAATACTGAAGGAGGCAAGTGCAAGCTCTGAAATCGAGAACGTCATTACCACTCAAGATAAACTATATACCGCCTTGTCGGCGAATGGCGTTCAAATCGATAGTGCTACAAAAGAAGTACTTCGCTACAGAGAAGCATTGCTTTACGGAATGACGTTTATAAAGAAAAATGGATTTTTGACAATTAATGCAATTATTGAGATTCAGAGAAGGCTTG
>JBIKVX010000164.1:0-4929 GCA_044356625.1 Flavobacteriales bacterium
TTCTTGAACGGGATTTATCGTTCCCAAAGCATTCGATACATAGTTGAATGCAACGATTTTCGCTTTGCTTCCCAATTCTCTTTTCGCGTAATCCATATCCCATTCGCCCGAAGGGGTCATAGGAATGTAACGAAAAACAGCTTTCTTCTTTTCTGCCAACACTTGCCAAGGAACGAAGTTCGCGTGGTGTTCCATTTCCGTCACCCAAATCTCATCGCCTTCTTCAACCTCATTTTCTAAAATGGTTGAAAGCATATTCACACTGTCTGTGCTTCCTTGCGTGAAAATTATTTCTTCTCGGAAATTCGCGTTCAACATTTCTGCTAACGCTGTTCGAGTAGCTTCGAATTTTTCAGTCGAAGCATTCGCAAGAAAATGCGCTCCTCTGTGAATGTTCGCATTCCACTTCGTGTAATACTCCGTCACCGAATCAATTACGCGCTGAGGCTTCTGAGTGGTTGCAGCGTTGTCTAAGTATACAAGAGGACGTCCGTTTACCGTTTGATTCAACGTTGGGAATTGATTTCTCAATTCTTTCATTTTATGTTGAAGGGTATCGTTGTCCATATTTTGAAACCGAATGATTATTCGGTTATGATTTCATTTTGAATAAGTGTCGCAAGAACGTATTCCTTCCAACTAGGAATGGAAATGCGATTCATCACATCCGAAGTAAATGCTGAAACCAAAAGTCGCTTCGCAGATTCTTCGCTCAGTCCTCTTGCGCGCAAGTAGAATAAAGCCTCTTCGTTGAATTGACCGGTAGTTGATCCGTGACTGCACTTCACATCGTCGGCGTAAATTTCCAACTCAGGCTTCGTGAACATGCTGGCGTTATCGCTTATCATAATGTTCGCGTTGCTCTGATATGCGTTTGTTTTCTGCGCATCAACGTGAACATAAACTTTTCCGTTAAATACCCCTTTTCCGTTGTCGAACAACACGCCTTTGTATAACTCGTTGCTGTAGCAATTCGCAACCTGATGGTCAACGAACGTGTGATTGTCTATTAGTTGATCTTGTTTTGGGAAGTAGGCTCCGCTGAGGAAAGTTTCGCAATGCTGACCTTCAATTCGAATGTTCAATTCGTTGCGAACCCATGTTCCGCGGGCAGTTACTGTCGTGATTTTGAAAACACTTTTCTCTGCTTGAGAAATAGACTCTCTCAACAGAACACATTCGTTTTTCGAAGTGTTCTGCAGCTGATGAATTTCTAATTGAGCCGATTGTTCAACATGTGCATGCAATTGCACAAGGTGAAATGAACGTTCAGTTTTTCCTTTGAAGTCTATGGTGAATTTCGCAATTGAATTTTCTTTCGAAACAATGAACACACAAGGTGCGCTTATGCTGTCGTTCAACACGTTTTCTATTTCAATGGAGATGGCTTCTTCTATAATTTTTCCGGATTGAATTTCAACCAGAACAAGATCGTTCGAAGCGTTTTCAGAAATCGCATCGAACACATCGCGTCTATTTTCTTTTGCTAATAATGAAAGAACCAATGCTTGTTGTTCCACCGAAAGATTCTTTCCCGCGGTGAAGGTAACACCTTCGGTTTGGCCTGTTGGAAGAGCAATGAATCCGTTTTCAATTCGAATCCCGTTTTCCAAAGCCACCATACTGTCATTTCGTTCAGCTTGCTTCCAAGTAGAATCAATTGCACCTATGCGCGTGTATCTCCAAGATTCTGCGCGAGTTGTAGGCAAAGGAAAATCAGCGACCGAATGTTTGTTCGGTTTAAAGCTGAATGTGCTTGTTGGTTTTAGTTCCGCTACAATACTCATTTTGCTTCTTCCATTTCTTTTAACCAGTCGTAGCCTTTCTCTTCAAGTTCCACCGCCAACTCTTTGGTTCCACTCTTCACAATTTTTCCTTTGTACAATACGTGTACGAAGTCTGGAACGATATGATCTAACAAACGTTGATAGTGGGTTATAATCACAAAAGAACGTTTTCCATCGCGCATGGTGTTCACACCTTCAGACACAATGCGTAACGCATCAATGTCTAATCCGCTGTCGGTTTCGTCAAGAACGCAAAGCGATGGGTCGAGCATAGCCATTTGAAATATTTCATTACGCTTTTTCTCGCCTCCACTGAATCCTTCATTCACAGCTCTATTCGCTAATTGACCGTCCAATTCAACCAATTGAGATTTTTCTTTCACCAATTGCAAGAACTCTTTTGCTGTTAATGCTTCAAGTCCTCTGTGCTTGCGAATCTCGCCAACTGCAGCTTTCAGGAAGTTCATGTTGCTAACTCCTGGAATTTCTACCGGGTATTGAAACGCTAAGAAGAGCCCTTCTCTAGCGCGCTCTTCAGCAGCCATGTCTAACAAATCTTTATCATTGAAGGTTACTGAACCTCCAGTTACCTCATAGTCTTCTCTTCCGGCAAGAACAGAAGCAAGAGTACTTTTTCCAGATCCGTTCGGACCCATAATCGCGTGCACTTCTCCTTCACCAATGGTTAATGAAAGTCCTTTAAGGATTTCTTTCTCTTCAATGCGTGCGTGTAAATTTTCAATCTTTAACATAATTATCTTTTTTATCCTACGCTTCCTTCAAGAGAAATCGCGAGTAATTTTTGTGCTTCAACTGCAAACTCCATTGGAAGTTTGTTCAATACATCTTTGGCATAACCATTCACAATCATGCTTACGGCTTGCTCTTGATCGAGTCCGCGCTGCAAACAATAGAAGATTTGATCTTCACCAATTTTTGAAGTGGTGGCCTCGTGCTCCACTTTCGCGGTGCTGTTGTTTACTTCAATGTATGGGAAGGTGTGCGCCCCGCTGGTATCGGTCATAAGAAGAGAATCGCATTGCGAAAAGTTTCGTGCATTCGATGCGTTCTTTCCTATTTGAACCAATCCTCTGTATGAATTCTGACTGTGTCCGGAAGAGATCCCTTTCGAAATAATCGTGCTCTTGGTATTCTTTCCAATATGAATCATTTTCGTTCCTGTATCGGCTTGTTGAAAGTGATTCGTTACAGCAACCGAGTAAAATTCACCCACGCTATTGTCGCCTTTCAAAATACAGCTTGGATATTTCCAGGTTATTGCGCTGCCCGTTTCCACTTGGGTCCAAGAGATCTTCGAATTCGTTCCTTCGCACATTCCACGTTTCGTAACGAAGTTGAATATGCCACCCTTTCCATCTTTATCTCCAGGATACCAGTTTTGAACGGTGCTGTATTTTATTTCAGCATCGCGCATGGCAACTAATTCCACAACAGCCGCGTGAAGTTGATTTTCGTCGCGCTGCGGAGCGGTGCATCCTTCCAAATAGCTAACATAACTTTCTTCATCCGCTATCAACAACGTACGCTCGAACTGACCCGTTCCCGCTTCGTTAATGCGGAAGTAAGTGCTTAACTCCATGGGGCAACGAACGCCTCTAGGAATGTAGCAGAAAGAACCGTCTGTGAAGACAGCCGAATTCAATGCTGCGTAGTAGTTATCGGTGCGCGGAACAACGCTTCCAAGGTATTTCTTTATAAGTTCAGGGTGTTCTTGAACGGCATCGCTAATGCTGCAAAAGATGATTCCGAGCTCGCCTAATTTTTCTTTGAATGAAGTGGCAACGGATACTGAGTCCATCACGAAATCTACCGCAACGCCACTCAATCGTTTTTGCTCTTCAATGGAAATACCAAGCTTTTCCATGGTTTTGCGAAGTTCTGGATCCATTTCATCTAAGCTGTTCAACACCTTCTTTTGCTTCGGAGCTGCGTAAAAGGAGATGGCCTGAAGATTTGGTTTTTCATATTTCACATGCGCCCATTCAGGCTCTGTCATTTTTTGAAAAATCGTGAATGCCTCTAAACGCCAGTCGAGCAGCCATTGTGGCTCGTTCTTCTTCGACGAGATCAATCGAATAATGTCTTCGTTCAATCCAGCCGGAGCCTTGTCTGATTCTATGTTGGTTGTAAATCCGAATTCGTACTCTTTCGAGGTTACGTTTTCTAACAACTCATCGCCTTCGTAAGCCATATTCGTTTTTAGATTGAAAAGCTTTCACCACATCCACATGTTCTTGAAGCATTCGGATTGTTGAACACAAATCCTTTTCCGTTCAAACCACCTGTGTATTCCAATTCGGTTCCAACCAAGTACAAGAAGCTCTTGCGGTCTACAACCACGGTCACTCCATTGTCTTCAAAAGTTTGATCACCGTCTTTCATTTCAGTATCGAATTCTAGCTTGTACATGAGCCCGCTGCACCCACCACCGTCAACGCCAACGCGAACAAACGCATGTTCAGCATGACCTTCATCTGCAATGAGCTTAGCCACTTGTGCTTTCGCGCTTTCTGTAATTTTTATCATATGCCTAGTTTTAACAACAATACGTACAACTTGTTTTACTAAAATCGACCTATTTAGAAAAAATCTAAATAGAAGCCGTTCGGGCTGCAAAAATAGTACATTTAGGGGAGTTGATGCAAATGTTTTGCAAGATTCTATGGGAAAGATACGTTGTAAGATGTTTCACAAGATTTTGCAAAAGAAGCCTTCGGCTAGGTCGCTCTGCTTGCGAAGCATCTTTCGTCAGAATCTTGCCTCCGGCATCTAGGAACTACTTCCTTTTCTTCTTTTTAACATCCGGACCAAAAAGATCGCCGCCGTCGTGCTTCCCAGGTTTGTCAGTGCTAACGTCCTTTGGACCTTTGTTCACGTCGTCGCAGGTGCGATTGGGTTTGTGTTTAGCGAAGAGGAGAGAGGCCTTGAAAATAATTGGACAATAGTGCGAATGGAAATAATCCATACGAATATCACCCAAAGTTTTTGGGAAGATTTGCAGCACAGGAACTTCCACCTCGAATGTGGCGTAAAGACCGTCGCTAACGGCCATACCATAGCCCAAACCATAATACAATTGCGAACGAATTTTTTCAGAGTAAGCTCTCGGAAGCGCATAATA
>JBIKVX010000010.1:0-17202 GCA_044356625.1 Flavobacteriales bacterium
ATTCGTCAAATCCGCTTCCACGTAGGAGGTGACGTGCGGAGAAACTTGCGTGCTCATGATCATGTGATCGGCAATAAGTCTTCGCATGCGATCCATTTCGATAATCTCGTCGTTCGGACCAACCGTAATCGTTGGACCTTTCACACGAGGTGCTTCAATCGCAGGTGCTAAAGCTTTGGGAGCAGGAGCAATTGCTGCAGGAGCAGGTGCAGATTTATTTCCTCTGTTGGAAATATAACCCATCAAATCTTCCTTAGTAACTCGACCGTTTTGGCCTGATCCTGAAATACTATCCAATTCCGCTTGAGAAATATTTTCTTGCTTGGCGATGTTCTTCACCAACGGACTGTAAAATCTATCTGAAGAAGAAACAACTGCAGTTACTGAAGAAACAGCCACGGGCGCTGCAGCCACTTCTGTCGTTGCAGGCGCGGCAGCCGCAACAGGCGCTGGTGCACTCGCTCCATCTCCTGTTTCAATAATTGCAATGACATGTCCAACCTGAACGGTATCACCTACATTCACACGACAAGAAACCAAAATACCATCTTCAGGAGATGGCACTTCACTATTCACTTTATCTGTTGCTATTTCAACCAAAGGCTCGTCCGCAGTAACGCGATCGCCTTCCTTCTTTAACCAACTCAAAATAGACGCTTCTGCGACACTCTCACCCATCTTGGGTAACCTCAATTCAATTGTTGCCATTTTAATAAATTTCGCAACGAATTTAAGAAAAATAAAGGACTTGTCCTAATTGGTAAATTAAGCCTCCTTATTCTCCCTTTCGTTTCATTTTTAAATGTGGGATATCGTCTTCCAAATACATTTCACCCTCTTCAATAAAATTGAATTCATTGTAAAATTTCAACAAATACTGTTGAGCAGAAATTGTTATTGGCTTATTGCCCCAATGAGCTTTACATTGCTTCAAACTTTCCTCCATTAGCAGTTTTCCTAGACCTGTACCTCTTGATTCTATTGAAGTACAAACACGTCCAATGCTAATTTCATCATAAGAAACACCTGCAGGAAGCAAGCGCGCTGTAGCATGTATTTTCCCATTCACATCCTCTGCCCATACCCATATGGATTGCTCATCTTTTCCATCTAAATCCTGATATGCACAATTTTGCTCAACTACAAAAACGTCTGATCGCAAGGCAAGAATGCGATACAATATGCCAGAAGGAATTTCAGAGAAGGAAGCGGTATAAAATTTCACACTTCGAAAATAACACAAATGTGCGGGATTACCCTGTGCTATAATTGAACAAATTCAACGAACTTCGCGCCATGAATGTATTATCAGTTGAAAATGTGTCGAAGGCCTTCGGTATTCGGGAGTTATTTACAGACCTTTCTTTCGGTATTGAAGAGGGACAAAAAGTTGCGTTAGTCGCGAAAAACGGAACAGGAAAGTCAACGTTACTGCACATGCTAGCAGGAAAAGACGAACCCGATGCAGGCCGAATTACATTCAACAAAGAAATTAAGTGGGCCATTCTTCTTCAAGACGAAGCATTCGATGCAAACGGAACCGCTATTGATTTTCTATTCGCTGCAGACAACCTCATGACCAAAGCCATTCGCGCATACGACCTGGCCATTGCAACCGGAGACGGATTGCAAGAAGCGCACGATATGATGGAGCACTCTGATGCGTGGGACTACGACGCGAAAGCCAAACAAATTTTGGGTGCACTTAACATCATTGACTTGAACCAGCAAATGGGAAACATGAGCGGTGGTCAGCGCCGACGCATTGCACTTGCACGTGTTTTGTTGGAAGAAGCAGACTTTCTAATTCTCGATGAACCTACGAATCACTTGGATTTAGATATGATTGAATGGTTGGAAGAATATTTAACGAAGGCGCGCATGACCCTATTCATGGTAACGCACGATCGTTATTTCCTGGAAAATATTACCAATGAAATTCTTGAGTTGGAAAATGGAGAACTCTACAAATACAAAGGAAACTTCTCTTATTATCTTGAAAAGAAAGCAGAACGTGAGCAGCTTGAATCGGCTTCACGTGATAAAAATTTAAACACCTTCCGTCGCGAAGCCGAATGGGCGAGCCGCATGCCACGTGCCCGCGGAACGAAAAGCAAAAGTCGCATGGACTCGTTCGAAGAGTTGAAAGATAAATTGAAACGCAAACCAGAAGACGGTGAATTAGACCTTGAGATTAACATCACCCGCATGGGTTCGAAGGTGGTTGAGTTCATTAAGGCCACGAAGTCTATGGGCGATTCTACCGTGATGGACGGATTCGACTACGTCTTCAAATCGAACGAACGCATTGGTATCATTGGAAGAAACGGTTGTGGAAAATCGACTTTTCTGAACCTCATGACCAAGCGCATGGAGCCCGATGGTGGAAAGATTGTAAACGGAGAAACAGTGGTGTTCGGATTTTACGAGCAGTCTTCTTCTCACTTAATACCAGAGCAGCGCCTAATAGAGTGTATTCGCGATGTAGCTGACTACATTCCACTTGCGAAAGGAAAAACCATTAGCGCTTCGCAGATGCTCGAGAAATTTTTGTTCCCGAAGCACATGCACTTCAACCGCATTGACCAACTGAGCGGTGGCGAACGTAAGCGTTTGCAGTTGCTGCTCGTGTTAATGAAGAATCCGAATTTCTTAATTCTCGATGAGCCTACGAACGACTTAGATGTGTTCACACTTTCAGCATTGGAAGATTATTTGTTGAATTTCCCTGGCTGCCTAGTCATTGTAAGTCACGACAGATATTTCCTCGACAAATTGGTAGACCATTTATTTCTTTTAGATGGAAAAGGAAACGTGCATGACCTACTCGGGAGCACCCTAGATTTTCGTGCGGTATTAAGTGAAGCTTCAGCGAAGCAAGAAAGACTTGCTGAAGCAAAGAAGCACGAAGAGCCAGCCCCTTCCATCAAAGAAGAAAAGAAAAAACCTACTGGAAAAATTTCATTCAAAGAGAAACACGAATTCGAAACACTCGAAAAGAATTTGCCCTTGTGGGAAGAGAAAAAAGCTCAGCTTGAAGCCGAGCTTTTAAAAGCCACTGATCACATTCAAATGGAAAAAACAGCGTTGGAATTGGGTGCATTGTCTGATCAAATAGACAACGGAACCATGCGCTGGTTAGAGCTTTCCGAGATGATGTAAATCTAAGATTGTGTCTTGTGTCCGCGCATGTTCAAGTGACAGCGTTCGCCAGACTTCACAACCATAGATACCTTTTCAACCGAGGTTCTGTTTTCTTCTAAACCCCATGCATCGATATCTGTAAGAGAAATACTCTTCAAAAATTGATGTGCTTCGAAAATGAAATTCTCGTTTACTCCCAATTCATTCTCTACACTCAAATATTTCTGAAGTACCACAAAACGAACGTCAATACTGTCGTTATAGGAACCGTAAGGCTCTGGTTTTTGAATGCGGTTGAAGTGATTCTTCGTCGCTAAATCTTGAAGTATAAAGCAGAAGTAATTGTGAACCTTCGCCTGAACACGGAAGCCTAATTTAATATTCACTTTTATAACCAAATCGTCTACGAGTTCTTGCGCTTCGTATTCCATGGTATACGGCTCATTGGTTCGATCTACGTGCAGAAACCAATACACATCAGCTCTCTTCGGTGTTCCTTCTAAAATAGAATCCATCACCAATTTTTCTACTTGATCCGTAAAACTCGCCTTGGTCATGTAAACCAAATGCGTAGAATATTTTGGAACACTCACGTCTACTGAAAGTTTTCTAAGTGTATCTATGTATGGATCTAAAGAAATAAAACCTATTCGTTCGTTGCTAAATTTTCGGTAGCGAATAGTTACATACATCACCATTAGAATTCCAGCATAAACAATAAGCATCATCCAAGCTTCCTTCAACTTTATAGAGTTGGCGATAAAGAATGAAAGTTCTACTGCAAAAAACAGTGATGCTATTCCGGCCACAAGTATGAACGGCCAGTGTCTATGGTAAATCAAATAATACGACAATAAAAGCGTGGTCATAAGCATGGCCACAGTAATGAACAGTCCGTAAGCCGCTTCCATGTGGGCAGACTCTTTGAAGTAAAGCATTACCCCTACGCACCCCCCCCACAGCAACCAGTTCACGCTAGGAATATACAATTGACCCTTTGTTTCTGTTGGAAATTTAATGGCCACACGCGGCCAGAAGTTTAAGTTAATCGCTTCACCAATAAGGGTGAATGATCCGGAGATTAATGCCTGACTGGCAATAACAGCCGCTAGTGTTGCTACGATAATTCCAGGAAGCAAGAACCATTCAGGCATAAGTTCAAAGAAAGGATTTTTTCCTTCAAGACTCGTGTGTTGCATTAACCAAGCGCCCTGACCCATGTAGTTTAATACCAAAGCCGTTTTTACAAAAATCCATGTCACACGAATGTTCGCTCGGCCACAGTGACCCAAATCGCTATAGAGTGCTTCAGCACCTGTAGTGCAGAGGAATACCGCTCCTAACAACCAAAATCCCTTCGGATAATTAGCCAATAAATCAAAGGCGTACTTGGGATTTAACGCGTTGAAAATTTCTGGGTGAAGCATTGCGTTATACACTCCCAATACCGCTAGCATGGAAAACCAAACAAGCATAATTGGACCGAACGCTACACCGACCAACTTCGTTCCGTAGCGTTGAATCATAAATAATCCTGTAATAATTGCAAGCACAATAGGCATAACAGGAATACCATCATCAAATACTTTCAGTCCTTCTACAGCAGATGCAACAGAGATCGGTGGAGTAATAATTCCATCACACAACAACGTTGCTGCACCAATCATAGCTGGCCAAAACAACCACTTTCCTCTTCGTTTCACCAAACTAAACAAGGAAAATATACCCCCCTCACCTTTGTTATCTGCACGCAAAGTCATCCAGATATACTTTATCGTCGTCTGAATGGTTAACGTCCAAAACACGCAAGAAATACCTCCGTAGATCAGCATTTCTGTAATGGGTTTATCTCCCACTATCGACTTCATTACATACAGCGGAGAGGTTCCTATATCTCCGTAGATAATACCCAATGTAACGAGTAAACCGGCTGTGGAAATTTTTTGGTGCGTTGACATATAAAAATTATTCTAGGCGAATGTATAAGAAAATGAGCGTTAGCTGCTTCACCACTTCAAAATTATTTTTCCAGAGCTTTTACGGCTCTCCAGATATTGATGTGCTTTAGCAATTTCAGCAAATGAATATTCGCCGCCAATCACTGGTTTAATTTTACCTTCACTATGCATCTGAACCAATTGACTTAGCAGTCTTCCGATGATTTCAGGATGCTCATCTGCGACCTTCAGCATATTTACACCAAGAACAGATTGACTTTTTCCCAAAAGCAACAAAGGAATGAGTCTTCCCATATCGAACACCAATTTCAACGTTGCCAACTTTCCACCCCATTTGCTTGTGCGATCGGAGAATCCAAACAATATCAATCTTCCACCCGCACCCAACAATCGCATGTCTTGTTTAAATGTCTTTCCACCAATGCTGTTGAACGTCACGTCCAAATTAGCATTTCCTAAATGCTTTCGAATCTCTACTTCATAGTCGTGAGATTTATAATTCACAGCGGTAATACCTTGTTTTGCGAGGGCATTCACCTTTTCATTGTTACCAACAGTTGCAAAAATCTCACAACCTCTTTCCTTCAACAATTGTATTAAAGCCGTGCCTACCCCACCAGCGGCAGCATGAACAAGCACACGCTCGCCTTGTTTTGTATGTTGAAGAAAATCGCTCATGTATAAGGCAGTCACATATTGTGTAGCCAAGGCACAGCCTTCATTGGAAGAAAGGGAATCTGGAAGCTCAGCAATGCCTGTAACGGCAGTGCAAACCTTTTCAGCATAGCCACCGAAACGCGTCAAGCATGCCACGCGCTTTCCTATCCAACTTTCAGAGACTTCCGGACCAACAGATTCAACAACACCAACAACGTCGTAACCCATAATCACAGGTGGCGCGGGGAGAGCGGGATACAAACCCTTCCGACCCAAGACATCTGCGAAATTCAACCCCGAGACTTCCACCTTCACACATACTTCACCTTCCCCAACAATGGGATCAGCAACTTCTCTGATTTCAAAAGCTTCATGCGCTTTTCCGAATTTGTTAAGATAAATGGCTTTCATTATTTCGTTGTACCGTTACGTTTTAGAATTGTTGTTTTTCCGCTTGTATGCTTGACCTGAATTTCATTCTGCCCGTCCACCTTCACGCATTGAATGGAAGAAGGTAAGTCATCCTTCATGCGAGCTGCATTCCAACCCGCGGTGGGCTTTCCATTCGACATGTAATTGTATAAAACGCCATCGGAACAACCAAAGAGAATGCGATAATCTCTCGTGCTCGAATAGTCTGCAATACACAAATTCGTGCTCGGTTTCGCCGCAAGTGCAACAGGAAACCCGCTTACATTTTTACCGTTTATGTCGAGCATTTCCAATCGACTTTCTGTAAGAATGAGCAATTGTTTTTTACCATTTTTGAAAGCATCTATCTGCTCAACACCAACGATATCTGCAGAAAGTGTAACGGTCCAAATTGTTTTTCCTTCGGACTGCCATTCGATCTTAGTGCCTGAATATTTTATTTCGTCGGTCTTACCCGTGAGGTGATTTATTACCGATTTTGCTTTTGCGGCGGCTTCAACAATTGTTGGAGCTTCCGGAACAACAAGCGAGTCGTCAGCTGAATCCTCCATTGGTGTTGGCCGAACCTTCATTTCTTTCTCTCCATTTCCAACTAAACTTACTTGGGTGCGTTCACCTAAAGGCATGTAGTGCCAGACGCGCCATCCATTGCCCAATTTCTTTGACGTTGAGCCTGAAAATTGCATGTCTTTACCCGTAATTATTCCTCCCTTGGGTAACGTCGGGAAATTCTCTTTGTCAATTGCGCCCCCTTCGGAAAGATTCTGTTGATGAGACATAAGCAACTCGCGCGATTCAGCGAACAAGAGAAAACTCTTGTATTTCATGCCGTAAATATTCCCATCAATCGGATAAATTCTATCCATAGCAAAAATCTCGAGGACCTTCGCTTCGCGAATTGATTCTGTTGCTAACGAGTCTGAAAAAAGAATTCCGACATTAACACTATCCGAGATTAGTCCTAATGCGTATACCATTCCTATTCCATTGAGCGCATCACTTCCGAAATTCGCCATGGCCAATTCCCCTGTTGTATTGTTAGTCATCCATTCAATAACAGATGCATTGGCATGGGCCTCTTGATCCATTCTAAGGCTTAGAAATGCGTTTCGGGCATCTTGCGGACGAAGAGAATCGAGATAAGATAAAAGCGACAACGGATTTCCCGCATGAACTGCCTTGAACCAATAGTCAGCATTCCCTCTGGCGTTCGTAAATACTTTTTGAAACGTGAAGTCTGATTGGCTCGCAAAAAGGTGCAGCGGCGAACATTGAAATCCAGCAATCATTGAAGATTCACTTCCGTGCATATCATCTAAAGCGGTCCAAACTTGATCTACGCGAAAAAAGTAATGGCACTTCGAATCGAAAGAGGTTGTTCCATTCACACAAGCAAATGAGGGTGTATGGGCCAATTGATTTCCCTCTTCCGGCAGCGTGAGATTTCCACTTCCGTATATGGCATAAGGTTCTTGAAAGAGAAATTTCAACTCAGGAAATTTCGAATTCCATTTGAAGGCTAAGGCCTCTCCATCCTTTCCATAACCAACAGGAAGAATAATTAAATCATCGCTACCGTTTTCAACGATCCACATCGATTGTTTTTCGAATTTTATTCCTTGAGGGTGAGAAGAAATATCTTTTATCAATGCTCCAATTCCTTCATTCAATGAAAATTCGGATGACCATTCCATAGCATCTGGCAAAGCTTCGGCATGCTTCACTTCAATTAAACCAACGGCAGTTGAAGGAATGTACATCAAAGGACTCTTCCATTCAGCGTAACTTCGATTTAAAAAATAATACACCGCACCAATTCCAATTGCAAGAATCAGGAGCGCTAGAACAAAGCGAAAGGTGTGTTTGAATCGGTTCATGCTTCCTTACGAAAATAGATTTCGAATGGAAGTGATTTCCAACAAAAAGGGCTGTCTTACAACAGCCCTATGTTAATGAAATTCAAATGCTTTTATTTTGAAAGTGCTATTCTTGAAATGACAATTTTTTGCACTTCACTTGTTCCTTCGTAGATCTGTGTAATCTTCGCATCGCGCATCATACGTTCAACGTGATACTCTTTCACAAATCCATATCCACCGTGAATTTGAACCGCTTCAACCGTGTGCTTCATAGCCACTGTAGACGCGTACAACTTCGCCATAGCACTTGCTTCGTCGTAGTTCATTCCTTGATCTTTCATCCAAGCAGATTTGTACACTAACAAACGTGCAGCTTCAATCTCGGTAGCCATATCGGCTAATTTGAATGCGATAGCTTGGTGTTGTGAAATTTCTTTTCCGAATGCTTTGCGCTCTTTTGAATAAGCCAATGCCAATTCATAGGCTCCTGCGGCAATACCCAATGCTTGCGCAGCAATACCAATGCGTCCACCGCTTAGAGTCTTCATTGCGAATTTGAAACCAAATCCATCTTCGCCTATGCGATTCGCCTTTGGCACTTTCACGTCGTTGAATAACAACGTATGCGTATCGCTCGCGCGGATACCCATTTTATTTTCCTTCGCCCCAACGATGAACCCTTCCATTCCGCGTTCAACGATTAATGCGTTAATTCCTTTGTGTCCTTTTTCAGGATCGGTCTGAGCAATTACGATGTAAGTAGAAGCTGTGCTTCCGTTGGTAATCCAGTTCTTTGTTCCATTCAACAAATAGTAATCACCCATGTCAACTGCTGTGGTTCTTTGAGAAGTCGCATCTGAACCAGCTTCTGGTTCAGAAAGACAGAACGCTCCAATTTTTTCCCCAGACGCCAAAGGCTTCAAGAATTTTTCTTTTTGCTCTTCGTTTCCATAAGCTTGAATACCGTAACACACCAACGAGTTGTTCACGCTCATGCAAACAGAAGTTGACGCGTCTACTTTAGATATCTCTTCCATAGCAATCGCGTAGGACAAAGTGTCCATCCCGCTTCCGCCGTACTGTGGATCAACCATCATTCCCATGAATCCAAGCTCGGCCAATTGCTTCACTTCTTCGGTAGGAAATCGTTGATGCTCGTCGCGATCTATCACCCCTGGTTTTAATACGTTCTGCGCGAAATCTCTTGCAGCAGCCTGAACGGCTAATTGTTCTTCTGATAATTCGAAATGCATATTCTTATGTTTAGTTCATTGCTAAATTGGGTGCAAAGAAACGAAATTAGGGGTGAAATAAAAAACCCTTCTTACGAAGGGCTTTTTGGTATTTTCCAGAATGAATTTCTTATTGCAAAGGCACCATAACTAGACCGTTCGAGATGTTTACAGTTGAAGTACCACCTGAGTTCTTCAATGTACCTGAGAAGGTATAACGAATTCCACCCGGTGCGGGAGTAGATCTGAACTTAACTACGTTTACTGTAGCTGTTGAGGTTCCGAATGCCGTGCTGTGCGCAACTGATGCATTCGTGAATGCCATAACGCTCGCAGGGTTTGTTGCAGTAGCCATATTAATAACTGAACCGCTAACCCATCCTGCTACTGGCTGAGCCATTGTAAATGCAATTGTTGCACCTTGAAGGGTTGAACCGGTTACCGTAACTACTCCTCCCGTATAGCTGAATGTACATGATGAAGCAACTCCTACGTGGTTAACACCGTTTGCAGTAAACGTAATGATTGTATCGCAAGCCATGCAGTCAACACCACCGCAGTCGGTCCAAAACTCACCTTGTGTTCCACCATCTATAATTCCATTTGAACAGTTTCCATCAGTAGCACAAGGAGGACAATTTGTTCCACCGCAGTCAACACCGATTTCAGTTCCATTCATTAAACCATCTGTACAAGTCGGACAAGCTTCACAATAAGCTCCACCGCAGTCTACTTGGGTTTCAGTACCATTTAAAAGACCGTCTGCACACAACGCTGCGCAAGGACCGCAATTGGTTCCACCACAATCGATACCTGCCTCATCACCGTCTTGAATACAGTTTGAACATGGAGCACACGGTCCGCATTCCCCCCCACAGTCTACACACGTTTCGCCATATTCTGGCTGCCAAATTCCATCGATACAGTGATCACACTGCTCACAATTCGGACCCCCACAATCGACCAATTGCTCCGAGTTATTCAAAATTCCGTCATAACAATTTGGTGGAATTTTATTGTCATCATTTAGACAGCCGTTCAGCACGAACATTGCGAAAATGCTCATGAGTAAAAGAACAGAACGAAAGGATTTATTCATTTCATTAAAAGGTTTGGGGTACGAATATACGAAAAGACGGCATAAAATGAAAAAGGGTTGCACGTGTTCAGCAACTAACTTTGCCCGCAATGAGCAACCTAAAAGAAAACATCTGGAAAAAACGCGGCAATTTCTCCTCAGAAATAATTCAGAAACTTGCCCTAGACTCAAAGAATACCGGAGCTTTCGCTGAAATTTTACTTCAACGTAACATTCACAACGCAGAGCAAGCGCAGTCCTTCCTTCAACCTGAAATAAATCAGCTTTTAGATCCATTCGGATTGAAAGACATGGACAAAGCCATCTCTCGATTGGTTTCAGCCAAAGAAAAAAATGAAAAAATCCTAGTCTATGGCGACTATGACGTTGACGGCACAACGGCCGTTACTGTCTTCTACAGTTTTCTGAAGCACGAGGGATTCGAATGCGACTTTTATATTCCAGATAGATATAAGGAAGGATATGGTTTTTCAGATGCAGGAGTTGAATTCGCCCATGAAAATAATTTCTCACTCATTGTAACGCTTGACTGTGGAATTAAAGACGGACCTCGTATTGAAAAATGCAATGAATATGGAATAGACGTCATTGTCTGCGACCACCACACTCCTGAAATTCTGCCGCCAGCATTTGCTGTGGTGAATCCAAAAAGGAGAGATTGCACCTACGAAAACAAGGGACTGTGCGGATGTGCAGTCGGATTCAAAGTCATGTGTGCCTGGTTCATTCATCACAACGAACCGCTAGACTTTGCTTATTCCTTTCTTGATTTAGTAGCAGTCGCCACCGGAGCAGATATTGTTCCCGTTACCTCTGAAAATCGCGTACTGCTTCATTTCGGATTGAAAGAGATCAATGCGCACTTTCGTCCAGGTATAGCCGAACTTCTAACGAACGCAAAACACAGTGGTAAGATTTTGAAAGTCGTTGACCTCGTTTTCCTTATTGCTCCACGTATAAATGCTGCAGGCAGGATTTTTTCTGGAAAAAGAGCAGTAGAAGTTCTCCTCGCCAACAATAAAGAAGACGCAAAGACTGTCGCTGCAGAAATTGAAAAGAACAATCAAGAGAGAAAAGGCCTCGACCGCAATATTACGCAAGAGGCACTCGACATAATTGAATCTGATTCGTTTTATGAAGACAGCTTCACCACCGTTGTGAAAAAAGAAGGCTGGCACAAAGGTGTTGTTGGAATTGTGGCTTCGAGAATTATTGAATCCTATTACAAACCCACTATTGTGCTTGTCGAAGATGACGGCATTCTTTCGGGAAGCGTTCGTTCCATTGAAGGCGTTGATGTTTATGACATGCTTTCGTCTTGTTCAGAACATTTGATTCAGTTTGGCGGACATAGCATGGCAGCAGGATTGAAACTAAAATCGGAGAACTTTCTTGTCTTTCGCGAAGCGTTCGACAAAACTGTGAGAGAATTCACCAACAACATTCGAATAGAGAGATGCCATTTGTACGACACAGAAATTCAATTCGATCAAATCTCTGTTTCACTCTACGATTCGCTTCAACCGTTAGAACCGCATGGCCCTGAAAATTTACGTCCTGTTTTCCTTTCGAAAAACATTAAGAACGCACGCTTCACGAAACTTGTTGGTGCTCATGCCGATCACCTGCAACTTCATGTGAAGCAAGCAGCAAATGTTTCAGAAATGAAAGGCATCGCTTTTAAAATGGCCGATTGGGTTTTTCCTATTCTGGAAGGAAAGGAAATTGACCTCCTTTTTCAACTAAACGAAAATGTTTGGAACGGCCAAAGTTCAATTCAGTTGGAAGTGTTGGATATTCGATTGAGTAGCTAACGTAGTATCTTTGCCGCATGGAACAACAACGCACAGAACTGTCAGCACTCGGAGAATTCACACTTATTAAGCACTTGACTCAATATTTCCTTCCGAAAAACGAAGGGACTATTCGCGATGCGGGAGATGATGCAGCAGTGATGCAACCGATGGAGGGAAAACAGCTGGTGATGACAACCGACATGTTGGTGGAAGGAGTACATTTCGATTTAATGTACACTCCCCTCAAACACCTCGGATATAAAAGCGTTGTGGTGAATCTTTCGGACATCTGCGCCATGAATGCAACGCCCACCCAGTTCACCGTAGGTTTAGCAGTAAGCAATAAATATTCTGTGGAAGCCCTTGAAGAACTTTACTCTGGAATACTTGCCGCATGTGATGCTTACGGGGTAGATATGGTAGGTGGAGACACGACGACTATTCCAACGGGATGTGTTATCTCAATTACAGCTATCGGCTACGCGAACAAAGAAGACATTGCTTTAAGGAGCACCGTCAAAGAAGGAGATCTACTCGTTGTTTCCGGAGACTTAGGCGGAGCTTATATGGGGCTACAAGTATTGGAACGCGAAAAAGAAGTTTTCAAAAGCGCACCAACTGCGCAGCCTAGTCTAGAAAATTACGATTACATATTAGCTCGTCAATTGAAGCCTGAAGCACGATTAGACATTGTGCAATTATTAGCTAAGCTTGAAGTAAAACCTACTGCAATGATTGACATTTCAGATGGACTATCCTCTGAAATTCTTCATTTAGCTGAAGAAAGTGAATGCACATTTGCTATCTACGAAGACAAATTACCCATTGCTCCTGAAACACGCGACGCAGCGAAAGAGCATAACATTGATCCAACCACTTGCGCATTAAACGGCGGTGAAGACTACGAATTGTTGTTTACGGTTTCACAAAACGACTTCGAGAAAATAAAAGGAAATCCCAATCTTTCAATCATTGGTCACGCCACTGAAAAAGCCGGCGAAAACCTTTTGATGACCATTGGCGGAGGATCTGTAAAATTAAGTGCGCAGGGTTGGAAGACGTTATAACGGATTCTATTAATCCTTTACACACCGGACATAATGCCCCATTATCCAAGTGGTGGAGCCATAGTCCATTTTTCCTACTGAATCTTCTTCGAGATGAAAACCAACAGTTGGCGTACCCTCGTCGCTAACTTTCTTAGCCCAAAAAGTAACATCACGATCAAGACCTCCACAGCCAACATCTCTCCAACCGTCGGGACTTATATTCATTCCCAATGAGTTGAATTCGCCTTTTGTACCAGTCCAAAGATTATTTGAAAATAACGATGCTATTCCTGGTCCTTGAATCTCGACTTCAAATTGCAAATTGTTCCACTCGCCTTCAGTAGGAATGTGCCACCCCACTGGAGCCAAGCCTCTTTTATCGTTCACTGCAAACGAGTTGTACATAATTCCTCTTTTCACGATATCAGTGCCGCCAGTGTCATTCTCTAAATTGTAGTAGCACCAAGCGGGTTTTTTATCGAAGCCGGCTTCTTCCCATTCTTCATCTGATTGAGCTTGACGAATCTTATCGCCATTACGGAACTTGGTTACATCCAAATTTGCTGACATCCAAATTTGACCTCCAATTGGAACCCCAGTATAACTGGATTGCTGCGCATTCGCATCTCCAAAAGCAAGAACTGAAAAAACAACTAAAGCGAAATTTTTAACTTTCATACCGAAAAAATAATTTTATTTATTAAACGCAACGACAAAACAAGGTTAAATATTGGCTGAATACCAAACATCTCTGACAGAAGCATAACCCTCCTCAATGTATGAAGTCACTTCTTGCTTGCTCATCCATTTCACCCAAGAAATTCCTTCTTCCACCTGTGGCGTTGGTGTGGGACACCCTTCAACGTGCATTAAATACCACGCCGTTCTTTTCATAACATCCTTCCCATTCATGGTGTAGGTGTGGTATGTTTCAAGCAACGGACGAATGATTTCCAACCCAGATACACCTGTTTCTTCTTCCACCTCGCGCAGTGCACCTTGCTCATCAGATTCACCTTTCTCTAATTTTCCTTTCGGAAGATCAATGGTGTTATTTCGTTCCATAAACAAAAAATCACCGTTGGTATTCTGCACCAATCCACCTGCTGCATGAATAAATTTGCGCTTTTTAATAAACTCATCAAACCCCTCTTGTGAAAAAGTTAATAGTTCTTCGAGGTGATACACGTTGTATTTTCGCGTCATGGATTCAAATATTGAAGTAGGATTACAAGTAGCTGACTATCTTTTGCAAATTAAGGCAATTGAGTTGAAACCTCAAGCCCCATTCACTTGGGCAAGCGGACTGAAGTCTCCTATTTACTGCGACAATCGCAAAACCCTTTCCTTCCCTGTTTGCAGAACACACATTCGTCAGCAGTTTGTTAACGCCATTCAAGAAAAATTCGGGACTCCAGACATTATCGCAGGTGTAGCCACAGGAGGCATTGCAATTGGCGCTTTGGTAGCCCAAGAAATGGGAATTCCATACGCATACGTCCGCAGTGAAGCTAAGAAGCACGGCCTAGGCAATCAAGTGGAAGGAGTTGTAGAGCCCAATCAAAAAGTAGTTGTCATTGAAGATCTTATTTCAACTGGAAACAGCAGCCTAAGTGCAGTAGCGGCATTGCGCGAAGCCGGTCTTGACGTTTTGGGTATGGTGGCTATTTTCACTTATGATTTCGAAATTGCGAAAGAAGCATTTAAAAACGCAAATGTTCCCTTGCACACGCTCACCGATTATCACGCCTTACTTCAACAAGCGTTGAAAAAAGAATACATCACGGAAGAACAATTAAGCACACTAAAAGTATGGAGAGAAAGTCCAACTGCTTGGAGCGCTGCATACCTTGAATCCCAAACCAATGGCTAAGTTCATTAGCAAAACTGTTGAAGTAAATGCCCCCATTTCGGATGTCCATGCCTATTTGCAAAATATGGCGAATATTCAACGCCTGCTGCCATTAGACAAAATTTCGAATTGGAGTAACACAGAAGATTCGTGCTGTTTCAAAATTCAAAATGTTTACACCATCGAATTGAAACGCGTGAATGCAGTTTTAAATGCTGAAGATGCTGAAACCACTTTTGAAACTACCGATAAAAGTCCATTTCCTTTTGTGTTGAAAGCAAAATTGAAAAGCAACGGTTCAACCACCACTGCTCATCAAGATTGCGACGCAACCATCAATCCATTTATGGAAATGATGGTGAAAGGTCCCTTCCAACAATTATTCGATTACATGTCGGAACGTCTAGCGAAGGAATTCGTTTAGTATATTCGTTTCATGTACAAGAGATTATTCGACTTCGCCTACGATCAATTGGAGCACCTTCCTCTTGAGGTTATGTTCCGCAGCAAATGCAACGGAGAGTGGGAAACCTTTTCCACTAGAAAATTTATTGATTTTGTCAATCAATTAAGCAATGGACTTGTCGAATACGGCATTCAACCCGGTCAGAAAATAGCGCTAATCACCGATGCAAGCCGCACTGAATGGAACATCTGCGATCATGCCGCTCTTCAAATCGGAGCCATTGATGTT
The DNA here is from genome assembly GCA_044356625.1 of Flavobacteriales bacterium. Lineage (GTDB taxonomy): Bacteria > Bacteroidota > Bacteroidia > Flavobacteriales_D > Sanyastnellaceae > CAIZGX01. The sequence continues at coordinate 15,773 of JBIKVX010000010.1, forward strand.
CCCATTTATCCAACCATGACCGAGCACGACATTCAATACATTTTGAATCACAGTGAGGCCACCCTTTGTTTCGTTTCGAACCTCGAATTACTTAACAAAATTCGAAACATTCGTCACAACACACCTTTATTGAAAGAAGTATTCACCTTCGAACAAATTGAAGGAGCTAGACATTGGAAAGAATTATTTTCATTGAATGAAGATTCTTCGAAAGTGGTTCAGTCGAGAAAAGATAAAATCAAGACGGAAGATTTAGCAACCATTATCTACACTTCAGGAACCACAGGACTTCCAAAGGGTGTCATGCTTTCGCACATGAATATTGCTTCCAACGTAGAGAACTGCGTAGAACGTCTTCCATACCTAGAGAAAGGTAATTCAAGATGCGTGAGTTTCCTTCCTGTTTGTCACATTTATGAGCGTATGCTCCACTACTTGTACATTGACAATTCAGTGAGCATTACGCTAACCGGAATGGACAATATCAAAGAAGATTTAATCGCTAACAAACCACATATTTTCACAGCAGTTCCTCGACTACTCGAAAAATTCTTCGACGGTATTATTGCCAAAGGCGAATCGAATTCAGGAATAAAAAAATCACTTTTCCAATGGGCCGTTAAACTTGCTCTTCAATGGGAACCCGAGCGTGCGAATGGGGGTTGGTATGAATTCAAATTGAAAATTGCACAGAAACTTGTTTTCAGTAAGGTGAAAGCAGCATTGGGACTCACCGAGATTGGTGCAGTGGCTTGCGGATCGGCTGCTCTTCAACCAAGACTGGCTCGATTCTTCACAGCAGCGGGAATTCCAATTAAAGAAGGATACGGATTGACTGAAACGTCTCCGGTTGTTTCAGTAAATACTTTGCGCACGCCCAACATGTATCGTCCCGGTACCGTTGGAATGATTATTCCAAATACGGAAGTGAAATTCGCCGCAGATGGTGAAATTTTAGTGAAGGGCCCGCAGGTGATGATGGGCTATTACAAAAATCCTGAGACCACGGCGGAAGTCTTGAACGACGGTTGGTTCAGCACGGGAGACATTGGAAGTCTTACAGACGGATTTCTTAAAATAACGGATAGAAAGAAAGAGCTCTTCAAGACAAGCGGAGGGAAATACGTAGCACCGCAAGTACTCGAAAACGCATTGAAAGAATCGCACTTCATTGAGCAATGCATGGTCGTTGGTGACGGACAAAAATTCCCGGGAGCACTCATCGTTGTCGATTGCGCTTATGCAAAAATTCACTTCCCTGAATTGGCTTCACAATCAAATGAAGAGATTATTCAAAATGAAAAATTAAACAAGGAGATTAAAGCATTCATTGCAGAGATGAATAACAGATTCGGCAATTGGGAACAAATCAAAGGCATTCATCTAATTGCAAAACCCTTCTCTGTGGAGAGCGGAGAAATTACGCCTAC
>JBIKVX010000179.1:0-4522 GCA_044356625.1 Flavobacteriales bacterium
TTGTCCGTTGAATTGGGCTTTGCCTGTGGTTAAAGCGTTGGTGTAATTCATGTAGTATCCGTTCAGGGCAAGAGTTGTTTTTCTGTTGAATTTGCGCTCGATTGTCGCCTCGATATTCGAAACTTTTTCAGGCTTCAGTTCATTGTTCGGTACAATTAAATTTCCAGCATTGCTCTCAAAAACTTTTGATAGGTCATCGACATTCGGCGCGCGGAAGCCAGTGCTGGCAAGGACTGTTATGCGCCATTTCGAATTCGGTGCTGCTATGATTCCGACGCATCCGTTTAGGTTTCTGTTCGATTGCTTGACATCGGAGAATGGGAAGTTGAAGAATGAATTGTCGGTGAACAAAGCTGTCAGATTGACTAATGAATAGCGAAGTCCAGCGTTCAATGTAATTTTCCGGGTGGCTTTAAGAATAGCTGTCCCGTAGGCCGCTGCGCCACTCATGGTGGATCCACCGTTAGCATAACGCGTGTCCAAATCACTTTGAGCTCCGGTGAAAATATTTTCTGAATTCGCGGTGCTGGTTACATCATTGAAATAATATTCTAGACCATAGTTTGTAGTTAGTGTTTGCCCGATTGATTTCGAGAAGTCTGCATTCACAGAATACACCTTTACATTTTCCAAACGGTTGTTCAGGTTAGGGCTATTGAATAATCTGTCGTGACGCGATTGATCAATGTTTTGCCAAGCCAGCGTAATTCTGCCCGTCGTGTACAAACGTTTTCCGTTGTTGAGATTGGCGTGATAGGCAACCATGGCCCGTGTTTGCGGACCGTAATACCATTCTCCGAAACGTGGGGTTCCTATTGAGACTTGCGTTAAGCGATCGTAGCGCGGGACATTGTTCGTAGTTGAATATTGAATGTTCAGCGTGTGCGTGAGTTTTTCACTTTGCTTAAATGAAATTTTCTCAATGAAGTCATACTGCTTGTATGCTGAACCTACTTGAATATTGGGATTCGAATTTGTCATGACGCTGTCTCTTCCATTTATGCGCTCAACATACCAAGGACGTTGTCCGAATGAGGGGTAGTTCGGATTTCGAATATTTCCTTGACGAAGATCTCCGAAATTATTGAAGGTGAAAGCTGTGAATGTTGCAAATCGTTCAGTGCTTGTTTCGAGATTAATATGTGTTGCACTTTGGTTAGCACTGCTGTATCGAAGCATTGCGTTTCCGCGCAAGAGTCTATCTCCTGAGGTGAAGCGCGGAGCGCGTGTAGTAAAACTCATAACTCCGCCTAAGGCATCAGAACCGTAAGCGACTGCACTGGGACCATAAGCCACTTCAACATTTTCCATGGCCATGGGATCTAGGCTAAGAATGTCTTGCAAATGTCCGCCGCGATAGATGGCGTTGTTCATGCGCACCCCGTCTACAACATAAAGCACTTTATTGCCCTCGAATCCTCGGAGAATGGGAGAGCCACCACCGAGTTGACTTTTTTGAATGAGTGCCGTACCTGTTTGAGTAAGTAAATCAGCAGCATTAGCTGGATTAATGAACTGTATGTCTTTGCGTTGAATTGAGATTATCGGTTGGGCTACTAATTCAGAATTGTTCGCTGAGCGTGTCGCAGATATAACCAATTGAGTGAGGGTAACATTCGACCCCACTAAAAACACGTCCATACCTTCATAGACCTCTTGCGTGGGCAGGTACTTTAACTCGTAGCCATTTGCTGTAATCATGAAACTGCCGAAATGCTTAGGAAGGTCAATGATGCCCTCGTTGTTTGTATTTCCAATGAAGTCACGAAGTTCAATGTTGTTTGCTGAAATGAATACTGAAACCCCGGAAATGACTTCAAGTGTGGTTAAATCTTTAACCGTTATGGTTTGAGCATGCGCGCTAAATAGACTAGCCAAGGCTAGAACAGCGCATAGAATGGTACGTTTCATTATAAAATTTATTTGTTAATCGCTGAATTATTAGATGCGAAGCAAGTTTCCTGCGGAAAGGTGTTTTATAAGATTCCTTTGGAAAGATGTTGTACAAGATTCCAACGGAAAGGTGTTTCACAAGGTGCTTCGCAAGGAAAAAAAAACTTAACAAATGGGAGGAAGTTCGTTGAGCCGAACGTGCGGAGATGAAACGAAAAAACGATTTTTGGGGAAGTGAATCGAAAGAGATTCTGAAAACGGAATTTCAATAAAATTGAAATCACAGGTCCATTGCGATTGGAATTTGTAGAAAAAGTTGAGTTGCTCTTGCGTTTGTTTTTTATCGGAAGAATTTTTTACCAAGGAGCGCACCATTGCCTTGAGTTCGTTTTCTTCAGTATCCATGACTGCATATAGCGTAACAGATTCGTCCTTGTGAAACTCTTTCCGAGAGATGTCGTACATTTTCCCGTTGTACAAAAACTCCCAAGGCTCGGGCCATTCCAGTTGTTTGAATTCAGCTTCGGATAAATGAATCGGGGTTAACTTGTCTTCTTCAACACCGCCTAAAACAAGGGCTTTCATTTCTTTTTTAACCAACCACAATTTATGTTGAAGGACCCAATAGCCTATTCCTCCTTGTGCAATGAAGAGCACAAGGAGTGCGCAAAGGACTAAATTTTTAGGAATTTGACTATTCATTTTCGAAGGGAAAATAGCAATAACTGCAGCGTTTATTACTTTTTTTTCGGTGCCTTTGGCTTAAGCTCTACGGGAGATTTAAATTCTTCAGGAACATCTTCTGTTTTAACAATGTCAAGAACAACCTGTGTTCGCCCGTTTTTTACAAAATCAAGTTTTTCTGCACTTAAAAGGGTAAGATCAATGCAGCCTTTAGAAGATTTGGGCAAACGATCATTTACTCGAACATAAATGACATTGTTGTTTTTTACTCGAGTTACCTTAAGCCAAGTACCAAAGGGAAGAGTTTTGTGCGCGCATGTAAACTTGTTTTGTCTGAAAATTTCGCCGTTAGAGGTTCCTCGTCCATCAAATTTATTGTGGTAGTATGATGCTTCCCCTTTTTCCGTTTGAGCAACCGCACTGAATTGCAGAAAGATGAAGAGAATTTGAATGGATCTTATTAGTAGTTTTTTCATAGCTACGAATTTAGTCAAAAGATATTATCTTCGCTTAAATCTTGACTAAAATGGGCAAATTGTATACAAGTGTTTTGCTTGTGATTCTTATTTTATCTGCTTTTGGCGTGGATGCTCAAATAAAAAAAATGGACGGACTAATATCTGCTGGTGTGGGATATGGTCAATTTAATTTCAAGGCAGACATAAGTGATTTAGGAGATTCAAGTGCTACCGTTAGCAAGTCTATGCTTCCATCTTTGAACTTGTCGGGAGATTTTTCTCTATCCAAAGGACCTCGGAAGAAATGGAGGGTTATTTTTGGATTCGGAATTACTTCTCAGGCTTTATCGGTGAATGCAACTGATTATAAGTACACCAATCAAACTGGAGGAACGACGGTAGATCCTTATGTTTCTTGGTCAATTACGAAGAATACAATAGGAGCGCGATTATTATTTTCTTACAACCTTCAAGCGGTTAGGAAGAAAAAGATATTCGGCTTTAAGAAAACGAGTTGTTTGCTTTATACCGGCATTAGTACCAATTTAAATTGGTATGGCATTAAAGAGAATACAACAAATGTAAATTTTAATAAAAAGTCCTTTGGAGATCGTTTAACTGAATATCAGTTGGTTGCAATTGGTTTTACAGGTTTTCCTTATCGGAAGAAAGTCGGGTTCAATTGTGAGTTAGCAGTTGGAGGCCCATATTTGGTGAAGGCTGGCGTTGTGATTGGTCTTTAATTTTTTTGCGTGAATAGTTGTGAGAATATAAAAAGGTAGTATATTTGCACGCACAAATCTCAAACGGCCCGTTCGTCTAGGGGTTAGGACAGCAGATTTTCATTCTGTAAACAGGGGTTCGATTCCCCTACGGGCTACAAAGAAAACCCTCAACGAAAGTTGGGGGTTTTCTGTTTAAAAGACAATTCTTTTTTCACTTAAGGAAAGAGAAGTTAAGAGAGGGTAAAAATGTTTCAGGGCAACGAATGCCTTTATAAAAGGTTAGAGAAGTTAAGAGAGGGTAAGAAAAGGTAAGAAAAGGTAAGAAAAGGTAAGACTAACAACCTAGTTCGAATTACGTAGTAGGAATTATGAAATAGGAATTTCGCAGTAGGAATAAAATCTCGATTTTCCAATAACGTAGTTCTAACTACACAGTAGTAATAAAATCTTGGATTTTCCAAAAACGAAGTTCTCATTACCCCGGATAGCAGTGGAAAGCCTTTGAGCGAAGCGAGAAGCTTGGAACGAATAGCCGGAATAGGTTAAAAAAAAATTAAATTAGGGCTAAACCAATGATAATGTTCAAGAGAATTAATGCTGGGTAAATTCCGGCAAGAATGAGTCCTGTAATTGCGCGGCTTCGGTATTTGCGGTAGTTAGGATCTTTTGCGTGAAGACGTAGAAAGCGAATAGCAAAGGTGATGGCGAGAATTTCGAGAGTGATAAATATTCCAACTCCAAGGAGTATGGCGAGACCAAGTG
>JBIKVX010000291.1:0-4905 GCA_044356625.1 Flavobacteriales bacterium
GTCAATGAATCGACCGGGAGCAAGGGGTAAAGATTCAGTCGAGAATTTTGGATCTTGACGGCATACATGGTAAGCAGCAGAATCTTCAGCAGTGAATGCCGCAGGCTCGAAAAATCCTTGACCAGAGAGGTTTAGGCTATTAATTAAACTCATGGCATCGTTGTACGACAAACCGAAAAGATTTGGAACCGCAACAGTTGTTTTAACGCCTTCTCCAACGGTTAAGACCACCGTCTGACCATGCTCTAATAATTCACCATACTTGAGAAGTCTACCGTTGTGTTCAATCTTCATAACCACCCCAATCATGCTATTGTTTGGTGCATATTTAACTTGGAATTTTATTCCTTTGTTTGACAATCTTAACGAGGCTATTTGAACATGGTCACCTTCTTTTACGTTGATTGGCACCATTGGCGGTGTTTTTTTGAAGATGCTAATAAAGATAATTCGACCACCCTTTACCGCGCTTCCAGCCTTTGGACTTTGATCGCGAACCGTTCCAGGAACAGCTTCCTTTAAAAACAAACTATCTGTTACTACCATTTCAAGGCCCAAGTCTGCTAAGATAGCTCTGGCTTCCGCGTCGGACTTTCCTTTTAAATCGGGGATAATAATAGCTTCGTCGTGACGTGTGTAAATTTTTAGAATGAAAATAACGAGAAAAAATAAAAAAAGGTTAGCCAGAATAATCAGGCCTATATTCCTTCTACCGTATTTCGATTTTATAAATTTTATTAACGACATAATTTAATATTAGTTTTTCGGAATTAAAAGTACGACTTAATGAGCCATTTCTTTCCCAATTGCATTGTCATAGAGTTCTTTATAATCTGCAATCATTCCGAAATTTTGTTCGTCAACCGTGCATCTTCCTTTGGTAACGTGACCTAAAAGCAAGCAAGGGATATTCATTTCAGCAACGAAATCTAAGAATTTGTCTTCATCGTCTTCCACAACTGAGACAACCACGCGGCTTTGCGATTCTCCAAACAAAAAGGCATCTTTGCGAATCTCGCTGTCGGTAACTACATCGAATCCAAGATCATTTGGGAAACACATTTCAACCAACGTTGTAAACAATCCTCCGTCGCTCACATCGTGCGCTGCGTTAATGAAGCTGTTTTTGATGAGGCCTTTAATACATTGTTGAAGGTCGTATTCTTCATCCAAATTGAAAGATGGAGCCGGAGAACCAAGGGTTCCAACAATGTTCGCTAAATATTCGCTTGAATTAATTTCGTTGTGTGAAGTTCCCAAAAGGAAAATTAAATCGCCTTTGTATTTGAAATCCAAAGTCATTTGTAAGCTCTTGTCTTTCATTACGCCCAACATACCAATGGTTGGAGTAGGGAAGACAGGAGCAGCAGATCCATCTGCTTTCGCCGTTTGATTATAGAAGCTCACGTTTCCGCCTGTTACAGGAGTTTGGAATTTCGTGCAAGCCGCACTCATTCCTTTGATAGCGCCTACGAATTGCCAGTACACTTCTGGGTTATACGGATTTCCGAAATTCAAGCAATTTGTAATTGCAGAAGGCTCACCACCTGAACACACAATGTTTCGCGCTGCTTCGGCAACCGCGATTTGTGTTCCAATTTCAGGATCGTTATTCACGTAACGAGCATTACAGTCAACGGTTAAAACAATCGCTTTGTTGGTTCCTTTTATATTCACCACAGCAGCATCGCTTTTGCGATTCGTGCTCATATTCACCGTCCCTACCATACTGTCGTATTGCTCATAAACCCAACGCTTGCTAGCGATGTTTGGTAAAGCAATCAACTGCCTTGCAGTCACAACATAATCTTTCGGCTCAGCAACATTGTCCATGTTGAACTTCTTGTTCTCTGCGTAATAAGCAGGCTCGCTATATTCTCTTTCATAAACTGGAGCACCACCGCCAAGCACAAGGCTTTCCGCAGGAATTTCACCCACAACTTCATCGTTCATGTAATAACGAACCATAGGCCCTTCCGTTACCACACCAATTTCTTTCGCGTGCAAATCCCACTTGTCGAAAATCTTTTCCACTTCCGCTTCGTGTCCTTTCTTTATGACAATTAGCATACGCTCTTGCGATTCAGAAAGTAAAATCTCAAACGGCTGCATGCCTTCTTGTCTGGTTGGAACTTTGTCTAGATAAATATCCATTCCAACTCCACCTCCCGCGCTCATTTCAGAGGTAGAGCAGGTGATGCCTGCTGCACCCATGTCCTGCATGCCTGCAATAGCGTCGGTTTCCGACAATTCCATGGTTGCTTCCAACAATAATTTTTCTTGAAACGGATCACCCACTTGAACAGAAGGCAAATCTTTCGCAGACTCTGCAGTAATATCTTTCGAAGCGAACGACGCTCCTTTAATTCCGTCTTTTCCAGTTGCTGAACCAACAATGTAAACAGGGTTTCCAACACCTTTCGCTTTCGCGCTAATCATCTTTCCGTTTTCAACCAAGCCCACAGACATGGCGTTTACCAGCGGATTCACTTGATAGCTCTCGTCGAAGAACACTTCACCACCAACGGTTGGAATACCGAACGCGTTGCCGTAGTTGCCAATTCCCTTCACCACACCTTCCAACAACCACTTGGTTTTCGGATTGTCTAATTTCCCGAAACGAAGCGAGTTCAACTGTGCTATCGGACGCGCGCCCATGGTGAAGATGTCGCGATTAATTCCTCCAACACCGGTTGCGGCACCTTGATAAGGTTCAAGTGCACTTGGGTGGTTATGAGATTCTATTTTGAAGGCGCAACCCAAGCCGTCGCCAATATCTACAAGACCTGCGTTTTCTTCTCCAGCCTTCACCAACATGTGCGGTCCGTCTTTCGGAAGAGTTTTCAACCACTTGATGCTGTTTTTGTAAGAGCAGTGTTCGCTCCACATCACAGAGTACACACACATTTCCGTGAAATTCGGCGTGCGACCTAAGATGGTTTTGATTTGATCAAATTCTTCGGGACGAAGTCCCATTTCTATTGCTTGTTCAAGCGTTGCAATTTGCGTAGATGCGTTTGACATGTAGTACGTTTAAAAAACTGACGCGAAGATAACTTATTTCAAGTCGTCTAACTTCATTTTTCCCTCGTCGTTCCAAAGGCTTTCCTCGAGGTCAAGCGCTATTACGCGGGTATAGGGAGTTGGCCCGTTTCCGGAAGTTTTCAACGAAACAAGTCCGGGGTGTGAACTCCATGAAATTTTCCCAATGATTTGGTACTTCACTTGCGCGTCGTTATCAAGATAAAAAGCCGATTTTATTTTTGGAAGGAGCCCCTTCACATAGACTGTTTCAATTCCTTTCGGAACGAAAATAAAGAGTGTATGTCCGTTTGCACTCACTGTCGTTGGAAATTCACAGTACTCTCGGGGTAGACCAGCACGTGTGCCGTATATCGCAGCGCCGTAGTGTTCAAGCCATCCGCCGGTCTCTTCCAATACTTGGTTCACTTGCATGGGAAAGGTGCCGTCTTCCTTCGGTCCAATGTCGAGCAATAAATTTCCGCCCAACGAAACCACGTCGGTAAGAATATGAATAATCTGCTCCGGTGTTTTGAAGGCGGTGTCTTGCGGCTGCCATCCCCAGTTTTTATTGAGGGTAAGGCATAGCTCCCATGGCTTTTCGTTTCTGTGAATAGGGAAAGAGTTCTCGGGGGTCTCGTAGTTTCCGCATTCCGGAAGGCGATTGTTAATGAGCACGTTTTTGTTTTTCGCTACAAGGCTGTCGCGAATGGCGAAGGCGTTCCACTCTTGCGCCGAATGTTCCCATCCGCCGTCGAACCACCATAGGTCCGGATTGTACGCATTGCGCAGTTCCATGATTTGCGCTTCGTTGTAGGTTTTGAAAACGTTCCAACGCTCCGCGTCGTCTGCTATTTTATAACGCGTGCTGTCTTTCAAAAAGCCAGGATAGCACGGATGGCTCCAGTCGATGAGCGAATAATAAACGCCGATTTTTATTTTTTTATGTTGAAGGGAAGCGATCAAAGGAGAATACACATCGCGCCCTGCAGGAGAGGTTTTCGCAATGCTGTTGATGAAAGGTGTTTTTCTTTTTTGATTTGAAGAGGTATTCAAATAAGGAACCTTAGTGTCCCACAGCGCAACCCCGTCGTGATGCTTGGAAGTGATTACGGCGTATTTCGCTCCTGAGTTTTCAATGAGTTCTGCCCAAACCTCTGGATTGTATTTGCTGGCGGTGAATCCTTTTGCCTGCGCCATGTAATCGCTGTGATCAATTTTTTTGTTGTGAAAAGACCACGACTCGTCAATGCCTTTCACTGAATAAATTCCCCAGTGAATAAAGATTCCAAATTTTGCATCATGAAACCAGTTATCGGAAGTCTGCGCAAAAGCCTGTCCTGCTTGAATGAATGCAAGCAGTGTGAAGATTTTCAATTTCATCTTCAAATATAATCACTCATGGCCAGGTCTTCAATTGACTCCAATCGAATTTCCATTCCGGTGTTATAAGCTTGTCCATCTCGTTAGCCTTGAACCACGGAGACATTCCAGCGTTATTCAGATTCTTTAAAATTTCAATGTCTTGCGCGGGCATGTAGCTTTGCGCAAGGAGGAAGACTTTTCCTTCCCTTCCTTCAGCAACGTCTAAAACAATTACGGCATGTCCAGGCGACCCACCTTTAATAAATACATCGCCTGCCTCGAGGTTTGCAATGTTCTTGGTTTGAAGTTCTTTTGAGAGTGAAAGTGTTCCTGCGTAGGTGAAAATCTTTTTCATGTAATTCATGAAATCGTCGTGCGATTCAGAGGCAGTTCCTCCTGTATTCCAGCCGTTGCATGCACTATTCAATCGCTTTCCTTTTTTCCATTCGGAATATTTCATGTTGAAACCGTTTGTTAGATTGAAGGAAATATCGTTGAATCGTTTTTCCGAAAACAGCC
>JBIKVX010000165.1:0-4857 GCA_044356625.1 Flavobacteriales bacterium
GATTGCGAAAGGCTTGAAAATGTTCGAAGGTGACCGCAAAGTAGATTCAGAAAAGGTGCAAGTGTTGTTTGAAATAACCTTGAACAACTTACGTTCAGATGGAGAAATTGACGAGCAAGATTTTTTGGATCGCGCCGAAATTTTGTGTTCACTTGGACAAACAGTATTGGTTTCCAACTACTCGAAATACTACAAGCTAGCAGAGTATTTCACGAAGTACACTTCGGAAAGAATGGGAATTATTATGGGTACGAATATGCTTGTGGAGTTATTCGATGAAAAGTATTATCGCAATTTGAATGGAGGAATTTTAGCTGCATTTGGAATTCTCTTCAGTAGAGATTTGAAAATATATTTATACCCTTGGTTCGACGAGAAAACAAATACACTGTTCACCACAGAGAATTGTCCTGTGCATCCGCGTTTGCTTCCGCTCTTTCGCTACATGGTAGATAATAAGCGCATTGTTGACATTGCAGAATACAATCCGGATGTGCTTTCTATCTATTCTCGCGATGCCTTAGATCTAATTCACAATGGGCACCTCGGTTGGGAAGAGATGGTGCCGACTTATGTCGACACGTTGATTAAAGAAAATAAATTGTTCGGATACGATCCAGAACAAATACCGAATCCAGATTTCACCCCTCCCGTTAGAACGAAGTGGAGTGAGTCGTTGAATTCAAATTAATAGAAAAATAAATAAGTAGATATGTCATATTTTTTTACATCAGAGTCTGTGTCTGAAGGGCACCCAGATAAAGTAGCCGATCAAATTTCAGATGCATTAATTGATGCGTTTTTAGCACAAGACCCCGAGTCGAAGGTGGCTTGTGAAACGTTGGTAACAACAGGACAAGTGGTTGTTGCAGGAGAAGTGAAATCTACAGCATATGTTGATTTACAAGAGATTATTCGCGGAACTATTGCAGAGATTGGATACACGAAAAGTGAGTATATGTTCGAAGCGAAGTCTTGCGGGATTTTGTCTGCCATTCACGAGCAGTCTGCCGATATTAATCAAGGAGTTGACAAGAAGAACAAGAAAGATCAAGGTGCCGGTGACCAAGGAATGATGTTCGGCTACGCAACGAACGAAACCGACAATTACATGCCGCTTCCTTTGGAGTTAGCGCATTCGTTGTTGCGGGAGTTGTCTGCTATTCGCAGAGAGGGAAAGCAAATGAAATATTTGCGTCCAGACGCCAAGAGCCAAGTAACCGTTGAGTATTCAGACGATCACAAGCCAATGGGCATTTCTGCTATTGTGGTGAGCACTCAGCACGACGATTTTGATAAGGAAGCTAAGATGTTAGCGCAGATTAAGGAAGATGTTCGCACCATCTTAATTCCTCGTGTAATGAAGAAGCAACCGAAGCGTATTCAGAAGTTGTTTGATGGTAAGTATGCGTTGCACGTGAATCCAACTGGGAAGTTTGTAATCGGTGGTCCTCACGGAGATACTGGATTAACGGGAAGGAAGATTATTGTAGATACTTACGGTGGAAAGGGCGCACACGGTGGTGGAGCATTCAGCGGAAAAGATCCGAGTAAAGTAGACCGCAGTGCAGCGTATGCCATGCGTCACATTGCGAAGAACTTGGTTGCAGCTGGAGTTTGTGACGAAGTGTTGGTTCAAGTGGCTTATGCCATCGGTGTTGCGAAGCCAGTAGGTTTTTATGTGAATACATACGGAACAGCGCGTGTTGCAATGAACGACGGTCAAATCGCAGGTTTAATTTCGAAGAATGTTGGAATGACTCCATACGAGATTGAAACACGTTTCAATTTGCGCACACCTATGTACAAGGAAACAGCGAGCTTCGGTCACATGGGTCGCACCCCGAAGACTGTTACGAAGACGTTCAAAATGCCAAACGGTCAAAAGCCAAAGGTGATGAAGGTGAATTTATTCCCTTGGGAAGAAACTGCAGAGACTTCGAAGAATTTTAAAAAGATTTTTGGAATTAAATAACAGGAAAATCGAAGATTTTATTCCTACTTCGTAATTGGAACTTCGTTATTCCTACTGCGTAATTGGAACTACGTTATTCCTACTGTGTGATTCGAAAACCGAAGATTTTATTCCTACTTCGTATTTCATCCGAAGGATTGATCGCCGAAGGTGATTGATCACGCAGTGATTGATCCGAAGGATTGATCTAAAGGATTGATCTGAAAGATTGATTGCGGAGCAATTGATTCGAAGAATTGTTTTATCCAACCTTTTCCCCCAACACAAAATACATTTTCATGAGTCCTTTTCCTTTCACTTCAATGTCGCCGCGATATTCGCAGGTGAAGATGTCCTTTACCAATTCGTAGGTTGTTTCAGTAATATTTACCAAGCCTACCGCACCGCTACTTTCCGCTCTGCTGGCTGTGTTTACGGTATCCCCCCAGATGTCGTAAGCGAATTTTTTGGTGCCGACAACTCCCGCTACGACCTCACCTGTGTTAATGCCAAGCCGACATTCATAGAAAGGTTCGCCTTTGGCCATACACTCGTTTTTATACGCTGTCATGTATTCTTGCATTGCCAAACCAGCGCGTATAGCATCTGCAGGATTTGTATCGTTGGCTATAGGCAATCCTCCAGCACACATGTAAGCATCGCCGATGGTTTTGATTTTTTCAAGATTGTATTTTTCTACAATGGCATCGAAAGCGGAAAAACATTTGTTCAGTTCTTCAATCACTTCTTCCGGAGTCATGCTAGCGCTTCTCACCGTAAACCCTTTGAAATCTGTAAATAGCACCGACACTTTTGGGTAGTGTTTTGCGCTTGCTTTCCCTGTTGTTTTCAGTTCATCAGCAACCTCATCGGGCAAGATGTTGCGAAGGAGTTTATCTGATTGCGATTTTTCTTCTGCTAATGCCTCATTGGCTTCGAGTAAAGCAATCTTGAATTTTATGTTGGAAATAGTAAGTCTGTAGCGCGTTTCGATAAGCATGAACATAAAAACAGTTACAACCAGTAACAACAAACCACCATTGACTAGAGCCTCTTCCGTATTCAAAAGGGGGTTCATTTGAAAGAAGTAGCAGGTCGCTAAAATGGAAGGCACAATAATAGCCAAAGAGTAATACCAATTCCACAAAACAAACATGCCTGCTCCAATGAACAGGGCCAAGTAATTTAGCGAGTGTCCTGTAAAGTCATCAACTTCAATAACACTAAAAGTGTAGGCGTTCTGCAAGGAAATGAGCAGAAAAGGAATGAATATCAACATTTTGGAATTGATGAACTTGCGTCTGTGAGCCAACAGTGCCAATGCCGCTATAATCGATACGCCTATTCGCAACGACATAATTTGATTGAAGGCATGCGGAATGTTGAAGTAGTCGGTAATTCCAAAAACAGGATCGAAAATGATTGCAATCCATGCACCGTAGATATGGTATTTTTCCGAGGATTTTTCTAAGTCCTCTTCCCAAATTAATTTTGATGCGGTCATGCTTTTTGCGTTTTCTCGGTAGGGTGAAATTAATGCAAAAAAGTTTTCTAAATAAGAGGTTCTGCGGAAAACGAGAATAGCTGATTTTTTATTCCCATAGGCGAACCTTCAACCCAACCTGAGATGAAAAAACATCCGTGAAGTTTGGAGCCGCAAGTCCTGATGTTTGATTAATTACCGCTTCTGTGTTGGGAGAAAATAGGTAAGGGGTATATCCAATTTGAACGAAAGGAGAGAGTCGAATTTTATTTTTTATGTTGAAGGAATAACTTGTTCGAACGCTCAGATCGCCGCCTATACCGAACGCTTTTGAACGCACGTCGTTATCAATGAAAGGTTCGTTATTTACATTTCGGAATAGAGCGCTTGAAGAGGCAGAGAGAATGAAGTCGGTGCACAGACCTTTCAAACTTCCAGTGCTTTCATGACGAAGAATGTATCCCACGTTTAAGAAATGTAGATTGTATTGATTCACGAAATTCACATTCTCGGCGTAGCTGCTGAAATGCGAATAAGATGCGTTTATTCCTTGTTTGAATTTATTTTCCGATTTGAAAATATAGGATACTGATCCGTTAATTCCGTGCATGAATAACGGTTGTTTTTCAGTTAGGAAGGGTCGACTGAAATTGTAAGTTTGAATGGATTTGTCCCAGTTGCTTGCGAACATGTATTTGTAAGAAAGATCCGTTTCAATCTCTTGCGCTTGGGTATCTACGAGTGGAAATAAAAACAGTAGAAGGAAGAGTGCTCTCATTTTCTTACATCGTTAATCAGATTAATCACTTCCCTATATCCCGTTTCAATAGCGCCGTGAACCGTTTGGTGATGTCCGTTTGTATTCATTGCCTCACCCGCGAAGTAGAGTTTTTTTGCAACGGTTTCGCTGGCTACTTTTCGTGCGTCTCCCATTCCAATGGTGCTGTATGAATAGGCTCCGCGCACAAACGGATTAGTGGTCCAGTTCTGAACGTGCGAGGCAACGAAGGACGCAGAGGCTTGTCCGTTGTACATCGTATCTAATTCTTGAAGCAACGCGTTTGTTATTGCGCTGTCGCTTCCCAATGAAGTTAAGTATTCCGCTTGCTGCCCCATAATGAACGCGAGCAAAACATTATCGTCCTGCACTTTCCCTATGCTATCGTCGGCATAAGCCGCGCAGATGGAACCGCCGTATACATTTTCATCGAAAAACTTCGTGTTGAATTTCAGAAAAACTTTCATTCCGGCATCCATTCCAATTTTTGAAAAGGCCGTAGTTTTTTCTGTTGGAAGGGCAGGGACGAATTCAATGTCTCCCGATTTCAGAATGGTAATAGGAACGGTGATGATGACCTTATCTGCTGTGTATGCGTTATTGTTGGAGTCAGTAACGTTTATAGTAGGTCCGGTATAATCT
>JBIKVX010000166.1:0-4853 GCA_044356625.1 Flavobacteriales bacterium
ACTTCAATTGCGTTTGTTCCGTTTGTTGTGGTAAGAACAACTGTTTTTCCAATTAAATCGGGATTCATGAATTCGTAAGGCGAATTTCCAAAATCGAATCCTTCAACCACTTGTCCGTCTCTTTCTGCTGCGGTGATGTATCCCTTCGACTTATAATCAACAGCTTTTTCAACCGAATTGATAGGTATTATTTCTTTTATTCCGCAGTGAAGGCCTGTGGTAATGGCACTTGTAGCGCGAAGCACATCAATAACAACCACAATATCAAATCCATTGTCATACAACGGGAAGTGACTTGGTGCGTAACAAACTTCAACAATCTTTCTTTCGCTTAGTGCTGGCATAGGGTAGGTTCTAAAAAGCTAAAATTAACAAAAGAAAAGGAAAGCGGCGAATTTGTTTATGCCATAACTAACTTCGCAACCTAATTAGAACCCATGCGTGTAAACAAATTCATAAGTGAATCGGGACTTTGTAGCCGAAGAGAAGCCGACAAGTTTATTGAACGCGGTCTTGTTACAATTAATGGAAAGAAGATTGGACTTGGTGCCGAAGTTGGACCAAGGGATGTGGTGAAAGTGAATGGTCGCGGTCTAAATAGAGAAGAGAAGCAAGATTTGGTTTTGGCTTTCAACAAGCCAATGGGAGTTGTTTCTACAACTGATAAAGTAGAGAAGAACAACATCATAGATTACATAAGCTACAGTGAACGTATTTTTCCAATTGGAAGATTAGATAAGGATTCTCAAGGGCTAATTCTTCTGACTAACAATGGCGACTTGGTTAACAAGATTCTTCGCGCAGGAAATAAAAATGAAAAGGAGTACATTGTAAGCGTAGACCGTCCGTTGTTCGCAGACTTCGCAGAGAAGATGAGTCAAGGTGTTCCTATTCTTGGCGTTCAAACACGTCGCTGCAAAGTAGTTGTTGAAACTCCGTTTGTATTTCGAATTACACTAATACAAGGACTGAACAGACAGATTCGAAGAATGTGCGAGCACTTTGGTTACACTGTTACTAAGTTAGAACGTTGTCGAATTATGCACATTGGCATACAAGGACTTCAGGTGGGTGAATTCAGACCATTGGAAGAAGATGAGATGAGATTGTTGAATAAGTACTTGGAAAAATCGAAATCAGAAGCTCCGGAGAAGAAAGCTTCGAGCGATCCAGACAAAGCTAAACCGAAACCAAAACCAAGACCGAAGCCAAGAACAAGTACTTCTGCATCTTCGCCCTCTTCATCGAAACCGAGGTTTAAAGCGGGAAGTAAGTCTCACGCCAAACCTGGTGAGCGAACCTTTCGAAACGGACCGAGCAAGGGAAGTAGCAGTCGCGGAAATTCAGGGAAGAGCAGTCGCGGAGGAGCTAAAAGAACAGGAAGATAGAACTTATTGTAAAAATTACACTAAGTAATTCCTTCGTCTTGTTTATCTTTGTTTTAAATACAATTTTTTATGGCAAACATTGCACACATTCATGCTAGACAAATCCTCGATTCAAGAGGTAATCCAACAATTGAAGTCGATGTAATCACTGACCAAGGTACTGTTGGTCGTGCTGCAGTTCCTTCTGGAGCGAGCACTGGTATGCACGAAGCAGTTGAGCTTCGCGATGGTGATCAAACGCAATACTTAGGTAAAGGAGTTATGCGTGCCGTTCAAAATGTTAATGAAGTTTTGAATAAGGAATTAGAGGGAGCTTCTGTCTTTGAACAGAATCTAATTGATATGGCTATGTGTGCGATTGATGGCACAGACAACAAAAGTGTTTTAGGAGCCAATGCGATATTGGGCGTTTCTTTAGCTGTTGCGAAAGCGGCGGCAGAAACTTCTGGATTAAGTTTATACAGATACATTGGTGGAGTGAGCGCAAATACGCTTCCGGTTCCAATGATGAATATTATTAACGGCGGTGCGCATGCCGACAACAAGGTAGACGTTCAGGAATTCATGATTCTTCCGGTGGGAGCTGAAACATTCAGTCAAGCCTTGCGCATGGGCGCGGAAGTTTTCCATCACTTGAAAGCTGTATTGAAAAAACAAGGTCACATGACGAATGTTGGTGACGAAGGAGGATTCGCTCCGAACTTCAACAGCAACGAAGAAGCACTACAAACCATTATGCAGGCGATTGAAGCATCTGGATATAAAGCAGGGGAAGATATCGTTTTGGGACTGGATTGCGCTTCTACTGAATTCTATAACCCAGAAACTAAGTTGTATCACTTGGAGTCAACAGGTGAACATTTAACCAGCGCGCAAATGGTAGACTATTGGGCAGATTGGACAAAGCGTTATCCGATTGTTTCTATTGAAGACGGATGTTCAGAAGACGATTGGGACGGTTGGAAGTTGATGACGGAAAAGTTAGGTGACACAACTCAATTGGTAGGTGATGATTTGTTCGTCACGAATGTAAATCGTCTTTCTCGAGGAATAGAGGAAGGCATAGCGAATAGTATTTTGGTTAAAGTGAATCAAATTGGTACATTAACGGAGACGATTGATGCTGTGAACATGGCTCATCGTGCTGGATACACTTCCGTAATGTCACACAGAAGTGGAGAGACAGAAGACACCACTATTGCAGACCTAGCCGTAGCGCTCAATACTGGTCAGATTAAAACAGGATCAGCATCACGCTCAGACCGTATTGCAAAATACAATCAGTTGTTGCGCATTGAAGAAGAGTTGGGTAAGATGGCCTATTTCCCGGGAAAGAGCATCTTACGATAGAAGATTTTCAGGTGTTTAGAAAAGGAGAACTTCGGTTCTCCTTTTTGTTTTGAATAAAATGAACAAATTGATGTTTGTTGCTGAGGTGGTTTAGCAACATAGACATGTGTATATATCTCGGTTTCATTTTCGCATCCTTTTTTGATTGCCTCAATCTTTGTAACAGGTGATGAAATGCTCAAAACATATATTAATTGGAATCCTGATTTAGCTCGGGATAACGATTAAGCATATCATCTTTCTTCTTTTTCGATGTATTTATAGAATAGGAGAATCGTTTTTTGCCATCTTCAAAACGTTTGTTCTCATCCTTTACATTCTTTATTATTTCGGTGAAAACATCATCAGAAGTGCTAACGGTCATAATATTTAACTTGTATTCGAAGAAGTACCACGTTGCTCCGTCTATTTCAATGTAAAGTCTGAAAATATCGCCGGAACGCTTTTTCTCTATTTCAATAAGACCTTTGGTGTATTTGAAAATTTGCTTTTTACCCATGGATGCAATCCCGATCGGGCCACTGGTGGTGAAGGTTTCCTCTTTATCGTGCCAGATCCATTTTAAATCTCCAAAATAGAAAAGTTGTTGTAGTTCTTCTGGCAATCTTTTTAGTTCACCATCGAGAGCCATATCGGCAATTACTTTGTCCGATTTTTCTTCTCCTAAAAATTCGATTAAGCTCTTTTCAAATTGTGTTTTTGTTAAATCAATAGGATCAAGGTTCGCATTAATGAACTTTTCAGCCAAATGCTTTTGAGCACCTTCGTCAAAAGGGAAATTTAATAGAGTTGAGCTCTGAGCGTTTAAAACGGAGTCGGCCGTTTGAAAGTTCACCGTACCTACAGACTTCATACTAACCATTCCGAGATCAATATTGAAATCCATAACTCCATCTCCTGTTAGCGCGCAGGTTGTAGTGTTTAAGCCTAAGAGCTGACCAGGTAATTTGGGTTGACGTATTTTCTCTTTTGAACCAATGTAATAAGTCTTTTTTGGCTTGTCGTAGAACAGATAACCTGATGATTCAATAAGACCCTTGTCTGTTTTGAAAGATTTAGCACTTAAAAATCCAGGATAAATTTTCATGGGAAGCTCATCTTTAATTATTACCCCAGCACCGAGTTTGGACATAGACATATCCCGCAAGGTGCTATCGACGGGTATATATATTTCAAGTGGATTAATTTCTGATTTGAATTTGAAAAAGGTTCTGGAAATACTGCTGCAATTGTGTAAAATCCTCACTCCTCCTTCGAACGTGAGATTCGGATTGCTTGCATTTAGCGAAAACTTACCATAGTATTCAAAGGCCGGAGATAAAAAGAATTGATCTTTTTCTACGATTTCACCGGAAGCCACTGTTTGGTAGGTATCGTCTAAATGGAAGTTGCTAATGTGAATCTTCTGCTCTTTTTTATTTTCATCTTTGTATATCAAGTCTCCAACCCCTTCATATCTTTTTCTCCCATCAATTTTCAGACTTGCGTTGAAAATTTTATGATGCTGGGTAACGAAATTGCAAATTACTTGAGCTCCCGCTAATTTCCTCATGTTGGCCCATTTTTCAATTACAACGTAATTGCTGTCGGGTTGAACTTTGGAATCTGCGACAATGATATAGTCTATTTTTCGGCAAGTTAATAACGAGTTTTTTACATCATATTTTGCGAAAGGTGATAGGAAGTTTAAGCTGTCTTGATTTGCATCTATCGAGTAAAAGTTGCTTCGTTTCTTTTCCGCATCGGTATCAATAACTAAATCTGTGTTTGCTTTACGATTGGAAGACAGTTCCATTTCAGATTTATCCATGAACCAAGTAAATTGATCCATAAAGCAGATATATAGATTTGTCGGAAATTCAATTTTTGTTTCGCCGCTATTGCTCTTAAACATACCCTTTCGAGCATCGAAATCAACGTCTGCACTTACATTGTCTGTTTTAAAAGCAAGTCCAACGGCTTCAGCACTTGATTTGAGCTGGAATTGGGCGGTGTCAGCAAGTATTTTTCTGTTTTTAAGTTTGAAGTTTTTTGAAGATAACTTAGCTCCAACGAAATCAGCGGATCCATTGCCGCTCATGCCCGTTGGCTCGAGTCTCATCGTACCATTGAATA
>JBIKVX010000167.1:0-4840 GCA_044356625.1 Flavobacteriales bacterium
TGGAAATATTATAGCTAAGTATATGTAATATTGAAATTCTACAAATAAGGTCCAGTACATATCTATTACCCATCTAGTTTCTTTGAAAGGAGCCTGGAAAGTAATACTATCTATGAATATTTGAATCATTTCCATGTCGAAGAACGATGAATTTTCTTTCGTCAACAACATCCTAATTAAATATGCAATTGCAGAGATAATAAAAGGTGGATACAATCGCACAACACGTTTCAAAAAGAACTTATCTAGGTTCTTGAAGCTGTATTTCCCTTGCTCAAGTGACCATGGAAGAACAACTCCACTAATGACAAAAAACACATAAACACCTTCTTGCCCCCATTCGAAGATGGGAGTAAGTTCTGGATAGGCGGAAATTACAATGAAGGCACAGTGATACATGCAAACCATCCAAGCAGCGATTCCACGTAAAGAATTTAAGAATCCTATCGGATTGGTTGTTTCTTCCATTGTTAAATAAAAAAATCCTTGAATCTCTTCAAGGATTTAATTTGTGCGATTTCTCGCTTTTCGTACCCGGAGTGGGACTTGAACCCACACGACCGCAATGGTCACAGGATTTTAAGTCCTGCGTGTCTACCGATTCCACCATCCGGGCAAAACACTCAGATAAAAAAAAACCTGACAATCAATCAGGCTTTTTAAAACTTGAGCGAGAGACGAGACTCGAACTCGCGACCCTAACCTTGGCAAGGTTATGCTCTACCAACTGAGCTACTCTCGCTTAACTATAAAGAACTTTTGGATTGCAAAAATAAAAAGAACTTGGTATCCCACAAGACTTTTTTTTCATTTTCTTTTTAATCCTTTAAAAGAGGATTCATCAAACGAAACCATCTTACTGGAAACAAGGCCAATACCATCATTGCTGGATATCCAAATGGCAACTGTTTCGAGGTCTCCAATGAGCGAAGTGATTGATAAGGTCGTTCTGGATTCGCATGATGATCACTGTGTCTGCTCAATTCAAACAGCACTGCCCTGCCTAAGATATGATCTGAATTCCAAGAATGTTCCGGGGCTACTAGCTCGTATCTGTTTTCATTCACCTTTGAGCGCGTTAAACCGTAATGCTCGATGTAATTGACTAATTCCAAAAGCAACATTCCAATAACTGACGACATGACAAAGAACAAAAGTACCCAAGGATTCCAAAAGAATAAAAGCAAACAAATAAGCAATTGAATGAGTGTGTAAATAAAAGTCTCGTGGAAGATAACAGAGCGGTTCTTTCTTCGACATTCTAAAGAGGAAATCCTCCATGCAGATAGGTAACTCATTGGTATCACACGCAACCAAAACCGATAAATTGTTTCATTCTTTCGTGCAGTTGCCGGGTCTTGCGGGGTTCCCACCCACTTGTGATGTCCTTTGTTATGTTCTACATAAAAATGCATGTACAAAGAAGTGCTTAAGAGCAGACGTGCAACCAACCTGTCGAAACTCTTCGGCGAATGTCCCAATTCGTGCGCAACATTAATTCCAAATACTCCGCACATAATGCCCATGGCGGTGACATTACCAATTGTCGAAAGCGTATCGGTATTGAGACTCAATTGTGCATGGAAATAAGAATAAAGTAATAACCACTGAACGGGCAATGTCAAAAGCAATAACGCTTTAAACCAAGATCTGTTTTTCACCTGATCGGCCTCTGCATTCGAATGATTGGGCTTCCATTGCCATTCTAAAAAAGGAATAATTCCAAAGGCAAAAAGCAAGGTGAAATAAGAATAAAAACTTCCCAATTGAAAACCCAAAAAAGCCAATGCAGGAAGCAAGAAAGCCAATAAGTATTTGAGGTAAGTCATACCTCAAACATACGAATTAGAGCTTATTCTTTTCCTTAAACGCCGCTAAAATTTCCTCATCTGTTTTACCTAAAAGTTCCAAAGACGTTTTAGCATCTTTGGCCCAAAGAGAATTTGGGAAATCAGAAATGATTAATTGATATTCTTTTCGAGCAATATCGAGCTGTTTCAATTTCGTGTCGTTAATGAAAGCGTAGGAGTAATGAAGTTCAGCCAACTTTTCTGCATTGCTTTCAATAGCGAATGCACTTTCGAAGCAACTTTTAACTTCTTCGTTGAAATGTGCCTCACCGCTTATGTTTCCAGCAGTTTCGAAATACATCACTTGAGTATTTCTGTCTGTTGTAACCAAAGCTAATTCTTTGTACGCGCCAACAATACCTTTCAATTGTTCCCGAGACATTTTATAAATTGAATTTCCAGCTTTCACATTAGCGTCGAAATCATTAATCACTTTCAGTAAAGAGTCGACACTGACTTTCTTTTCTTTGGGCGCACTCACATTTTTATTTTCTGCTGGGGCTTCCGCGGTTTTAGTTCCGCATGAAGCAAATAAAACAGCGCTTATTGCTATGACAAATATTGTTCTCATCCCTTGTAAAATTTCATTCTGTAATCTGTCGAGATATTTCCTTTTTGAATGTCCCGAAGTTTTCCTTTTAGAAGTTGCTTGCGAAGAGGGTTAATTCGGTCGGTAAAAAGAATTCCTTCAATGTGATCGTATTCATGTTGCACCACACGTGCAGCGAATCCTTCTAACTCTTCTTCATACAACTGCCAATTCTCGTCGTAGTATTCGATTTTCAGATTTGGCTTTCGCTTCACATCTTCTCGAATTTTAGGAATCGATAAGCATCCTTCTTCGCACGACCATTCGGCTCCAGATTCTTCAAAGATGATTGGGTTTATGAAAACACGCTTAAAATCTTCGCATGAAGGATCCCCGTCTTCACCTTCCGCCACTGCTGAGGCGTCTATCACAAACAAACGTATAGACCGCCCTATTTGAGGCGCCGCTATGCCCACACCGTTGGAAGCGTACATGGTCTCGAACATGCTTTCAATGAGTTCCTTTAGGTTAGGATAATTCTCACTAATTTCTTCCGCTTTTTTCTTTAGAACGGGATCTCCGTATGCGATTACTGGCAAAATCATAACTTCAATATTAAAGCGTAATGTATCCTGAAATTTCTAAACCATATCCTTCCAGCGCACTGCGTTTGATTTGAGTCGATGAAATCAATTTCATTTTTGAAACGTTCAAAGCTCGAATTATCTGTGCACCAATTCCATAGTCACGGTCGTCGTTGTTGCGCTTTTCATTTTCCAACAAAACAAGCAAACCTTTTCCTTCTGCTTGAATGGTTTGAAGCGCACTGTTGAGCGAATTGTGTTGTTGAAGAAGTACATCTATGAAATCTCCGTAAGACGAAACCGCTTGAACACGAACAGGAATAGCTTCTTCTTCACTCCAATTGCCGAATTTCAAAGCGGCATGATTTCTTTGATGTGATTCACTTGCGAAGTGAATCACCTCCACGTCCATTCCCAACCAATTTCTATTCTCTCTTCTGGTTTCTTCAATGAGCGTTTCACGTTGAAGACGATAAGCCACGAGAGATTCGATTGAAATGATTTTCAAATCTAATTCTTTCGCAATCTCTAACAATTGTGGAAGACGCGCCATGGTTCCGTCATCGTTCATAATTTCCACTAGGGCTCCGGCAGGTTTCATTCCGCACAAACGAGCTAAATCTACAGTTGCCTCGGTGTGTCCTGTTCTTCTAAGCACTCCACCCTCTTTCGCGATAAGTGGGAAAATATGTCCAGGTCTTCCAAGGTCTTCAGGACGCGTACTTGGGTCTATTAACGCTTGAATTGTTTTCGATCTGTCGTGCGCGCTGATTCCAGTTGTGCAACCGTTTCCAATTAAATCTACTGAAACCGTGAAGGCTGTTTTGTGTGGATCGGTGTTGTTGGAAACCATGAGGTCTAAATTCAATTCTTCACAGCGGTCCTGGGTTAATGCCACGCAGATTAGCCCTCTTCCAAATTTCGTCATGAAGTTGATGACCTCTGGCGTAACAATTTCGGCAGGGGCAATGAAATCACCCTCGTTCTCGCGATTCTCATCGTCAACAACAATGACCACCTTACCGTTTTTAAAATCGGCAATGGCCTCTTCAATACTGTTCAATTTCACTTCGGCTGTTGACATAATTACATTCTTTCGGGCATTTCAATTCCCAATACATTCATTGTTTTCTTAACCACTTCACCCACTTGTTTAGTAAGTGCTAAACGAAAAACTCTTAACTCGCTATTTGGTTCGCGCAGAATGGCACATTGCTGATAAAAGCTATTGAACTCGCGAACCAATTCGTACGTGTATGCGGTAAGAACAGCAGGATTATAGGTTTTTGTTGCATCGTCAAAGGCGGCAGGAAGTTCGAGCAAATGCTTGATCAGCTGCCTTTCGGTTGCGTGCAGTTCTCCTGTATAATTCAGTTCACTCAATTCTCCTTCAACTTTTCTGAGAATGGCTTGTGTGCGGACATAGGCATATTGGATGAATGGGCCAGTGTTCCCGTTGAAGTCAATGCTTTCCTTTGGATCGAAGAGCATACTTTTCTTCGGATCAACGCGCAGCAAGAAATACTTCAAAGCGCTCATACCGATGATGTGATGCAAGTGATCTTTTTCTTGATCTGACAATCCTTCTAATTTACCTTGTTCCTCGGCCACCTCTTTCGCCACTTGCTTCATCTCGGCCATAATATCGTCGGCGTCTACAACGGTTCCTTCCCTGCTTTTCATTTTACCTTCGGGAAGTTCAACCATTCCGTAGCTCAAGTGGAAACACTTCTCCGCTTGCTCGAGACCTAACTTCTTCAATATTTTAAAGAGCACTTTGAAGTGGTAGTCCTGTTCGTTTCCCACGGTATAAACCAAGGAAGACGAATCCGGATAATCACGGAAACGCAACATAGCTGTGCCAATATCCTGGGTAA
>JBIKVX010000168.1:0-4818 GCA_044356625.1 Flavobacteriales bacterium
TGGCAAACCACTTGTTGGAAGTCTGATTTAAATTAAATCAAAAGACAATACTGTTAAAAAAGCAAACACGAATGAAGATGGTGTGTATTCCTGGTCTAGAACCAGCACCGAATCTGTTCTTACCGAAATAAATTGCAACACCGTAAGTTATGAGGACTACATGATTAAACTTGACGGAAGCGACTGTAACGCCCCACAAAATTATCGTGTAACTATGCAAAAAATGTCTGATGAGAAATTTATTAAGCTCGACTTGGTTCTCTACGATTTCGATAAGTATTTTTTACGCACAGCCAGCGAAAAAGAGCTCGATAAACTTGTTCAATACATGAAGGAAAGACCTGAATTGGTTGTTGAATTGTCTTCACATACAGATTGTCGCGGAACGAATAGTTACAACGAAGTGCTATCGCAAAACAGAGCGCAAAGCTGTGTGAATTACATCATTAAAAAGGGGATTTCCAAAGATAGAATTATAGCAAAAGGATACGGCGAAAATCAACTCACAAATAAATGTTCCGACGGTGTAAATTGTACAGAAGATGAACACCAGGCCAATAGAAGAACGGAACTGAAGTTTGTTATTAAGTAGAATTCTTAGTGACAATCAGTGCTGTGGTCTTATTTCAAAAACAAGATCATTCCCACCAACAACCCAAACGAAATCAAGTTCACCACTATACCTATGGTGAACATGTCTTTGGCCTTAACCCATCCTGTCCCGTAAGCAATCGCATTCGGCGGAGTACTCATAGGAAACATAAAATCACAACTTGCAGCAAGAGTAACAGGGATTGCCCAAGCTGCTGCTGAAAATCCTTGCTGATGCGCAAGTACACCCACAATCGGTACAAACAAAGTAACCATGGCCAAATTACTCATGAGCGCCGTGAGCAACAACCCTATTCCGCATAACATAATGAGGTAAGCAGATGAGCTACCTACATTCACAACAGACAACCATTGCGACAATCTTTCCAACAGTCCCGCTTCTTTAAAAGCTAAAGACAAGGCTAGTCCTCCACCAAACATAAGCAACACACCCCAAGATAACTTCTCGGTATCATTCCATTCCAACAGTGCAACCGAATGATCATTCGGCTCAACAGACGCCTTGGGAATGAAAAACAATGAAAGTCCAAAAGCAAGCGCTATCCAAGTGTCGTTAAAGGCAGGAATATTCAAAGCCTTGGAAATTGGCGCCTGAAATATCCAGCAGAGGACTGCTCCAGAAAAGATCAATAAAACTCTTGTTTCCGCTATCGAAATGCGTCCCATTCCCCTCCGAATTGTATGTAACTCTGTATGCGCACCCTCGATGGTTTCTTTCCGTTTGAAATGAATTTTTGAAAGAACCAGAAAAACCAGTAACAACAAGACCAATGAAAACGGAACACCGCACTTCATCCAATCCAAGAATGAAATTTCTTCACCAAACTGTTCCTTCACTATACCTGCAGCAGCAACATTCGGAGGAGTTCCTATTAAGGTTGCCATTCCGCCAATGCTCGCCGCATAAGCGACACCCAAGACCAAGGCTCGTTTAAACTTCGCTTCATGATTGTGTGCCGCAAGCAAATGAGCAACAGACGCAGCAATTGGAATAAGCATCATAGCTGTTGCCGTGTTGCTAATCCACATGCTTAGAACGTAAGAAGATAACATCACAGCAAGTAAAATTCGGGCCTTAGCGTTACCCGCTAGATCCAGCAAACGAAAAGCAATCCGTTTATGCAACCCGTGTTTCTCAATGGCCAAGGCCAATAGGAATCCACCTAGAAATAAAAAAACAAACTTATCGGCGTAAGGCACAACCACCTTTTCCATGCTCATGACATTCGAAATTGGAAAAACCAAAATCGGAATTAGAGCGGTTACTGCCATGGGTATCACTTCAGATATCCACCACCACAGCATAACTAAAACAGTTGACAAGACTACCCGTTCATTCCAAGACAACCAATTCGGCAGCCCAAGAGTTATCGCGAATGCAAGAACAACAGGAAGGAATAAGTTTATTTTTCGCATGGCTAAATTTAGGACAACTTCTCGTCAAATAATTTCAATTGCTTCTTACTTTTCAGTAAATTCATGTTTCAATAATTCTCGAATAGAACATGAATAAAAAGAATCTAAAAGAATATGCGGAATCATTCATGAAAAGCAAGGGCAAATCAAAATCACTTGATGCCCTAACTGTTGCATACATAAAAAAAATAAAAAAGCTAGAAGCTGATAAGGTTAGAACAACAAGTGCTTCTTAGAAGAATTCTTCCAACCGGCTTTGTACTCTGCATCGACGAAGTAGATTTTCAAATCGGCCTTGTACTCGGCATCTTCAAAATATATTTTCTTAGTCGCTTTGTATTCAGCATCTACAAAATACCAACGTCCATCATTACTACCCGCCTTATACTCCGCGTCTTCCTTGTAAACCAGTAAATCTGCTTTGTACTCGGCATCCACAACATAAACTTTAACCTGAGCCTTGTATTCCGCATCTACAGAATAAATCTTTTGAGCACTCGCGCTAAGTCCAAATGCGCACAATGCAAAAAGTAGAACGATTGATTTCATAACTGTTTTTTTTATTTCAACGAAGATAAACAATGCTTCGCAAGATGCTACGCAAGACGCTTCGGGAGATGTTGCACAAGACCCTACACAAGACGCCTCGCGAGACCTTTCGAAGAATCTTACAAAGTATCTTGCATCGCATCTTTCGCAGAATCTTACAAAGTATCTTTCGAAGAACATATCTTTGCCCCGTGCTAAAAAAAAATCAAATACTCGATATTAAAATAGACCGCTTTGCCTTCGGAGGCAATGGCATTGGACTATTGAAAACCGACAAAGGCGATTTTACCGTTTTTGTTGAAAATACGTTCCCTGGACAACTTGTTCGTGCGCAGGTGATCAAGCCCGACAAACGATTTGCGAATTGCAAATTGATTGAAGTCCTTGAGAATTCTCCGGATGAAATTGACCTGCCTTTTCAGCGCATACCCGGTGCACCATACGCTGCATGGCCTATAGAAAAGCAACACGAAGCGAAAAAGGATTCTTGTCTTCAACTGTACAAGCGCATAGGGAAAATTGAGAACATCGAAGAACTCTTCGACGAATACATCGACTCTCCTTCCGTCTGGAACTACAGAAACAAAATGGAATATAGCTTCAGCGCTATTCGATACGACCTTCCAACCAAAGAAGAATTAGATGATTTCGGTTTAGGATTTAAGCACCGAGGAACTTGGTGGATGGTAGAAAACTTAGACGCTGAATCAGGACTCTTCGACGCAACTTTTGAAAACAATCTACACCGCATTCGCACATTCTGCATAAATAGCGGACTTCCTGCATGGCATCCGCCGAAGCGAGAAGGATTCTTCAGATACGTTGTGGTTCGAAAATCATTCACTCACGACCTCCTTCTGATTAACCTCGTAACTTCTTCAGTTGGACTAGAGCAATTCGATCGCGATGGATTTGTTCAACTTGTTATAGACATTTTAGGTGATCGCTGCGGTGGAATTATTCACACGTTGAATGATGACACTGGAGATCGCGCAGAACCATTGAATGGCTCTTCCCTTGTGCTCTTCGGAAATTCAGAAATAGAAGAAATTCTATTGGGATTGAAGTTCAAAGTAAACATGAAGAGCTTCTTTCAAACCAATCCTAAAAGCGCTGAAAGGCTCTACACCAAGGCAATAGATTACTGTAATCCAGCTGAAGTTCCAGATGGATATATTCTCGATTTGTTTTGTGGAACAGGAACAATAGGTCAGCTCATAGCGCAGAAAACTTCGCTATCTGTGGTAGGTGTTGATATTGTGGAAGCGGCAATTGAAGACGCTAAGAATAATGCAAAAGAAAACAACGTTTCGAATGTTGAATTCTTCGCTGCAGATGTGGGGAAATTCTTGTTGGAACAACCGCAATTTCAAAACCAAATCAACACGTTGGTTCTTGACCCTCCTCGAGGAGGAATTTCACCAAAGACTCTCAGAAAAGTAATTGGACTCGATGCGAAACGAATAGTCTACATTTCCTGCAACCCTGCCACGCAAGCAAGGGATTGTGAGACACTTATTCTTTCAGGATATAATTTGAAAAAAATCAGTTTCGTCGATCAGTTTCCACACACCTCACACTTGGAGGCGGTGGCACTTTTCGAGAAAAATTAATTTACAGCCTCGTCGTTTTCAAAGAATCCTTTGAATCTTCCTAAAAAGCTCTCTAAGGGATTACGGCCTTTTCGCGAGCGCGTAACAGGCTTCACTGTTTCTTCTTCAACAATGTCGGTTATGGTCTGTTCCTCCTCTTCTATCGTGTTTTGAAAACTCGACTTTTCTTCATGCAAATCGTCATCAGAACCTGCAACACCTATTGAAGTCATGAAAGACATAAAGTCTTCGGCCGAAGCTGCATCTATTGGGGTCTCTTCAAACTTAGGGGACTCTTCAACTTCAGGTGTCTCCACTTGCTGAACAATAGGATCCGCTAACTCACGCTCAAAATAGTCTTCACCCACATTCTCCTCGCCTGTAATTACGAGTCCCACACCTGTTGAAAGAGCTGGTGGCAACTGTGATTCATCTGAATAATTTATCACATGTTCAATTGGCTTACCAATGCGGCAGTCCAATCCTGTAATGTATTCGACCAATTGTTTAATATGCTTCAATTGCGCGCCACCTCCCGTCAATACAATGCCTCCGATTAACTTTCGCTCATATCCGCTGCGCATAATTTCAAAGTGAACCAACTCCAAAATTTCTTTCATGCGTGCTTCAATAATTCCGGAGAGCGCAC
>JBIKVX010000169.1:0-4796 GCA_044356625.1 Flavobacteriales bacterium
TTCGACAGCGATACAACTTTCACGTTATCCATGATTGTAGAACCTGACGCTCCATTTTACACACTGAATAATCTCTTGTATTCGATTCGTGTGTATGAAAAAAAATAAGGAACGAAAACACCTATTTTTGAAAACATTTTTTAACTATGAGCACAACGAGAAAAGCATTGGTAATTGGCTGCAGAGGACAAATAGGTATTGAGCTTGTGATGGCCCTTCGTTCGAAGTTGGGACAACACAATGTGATTGGCGCCGACATTCAGCCTGCTGAAAGTGTTTCTTCGGAAGATGGACCTTACGTTCAACTGAACGTATTAGATGCCGACGCTTTGCGCGCTTGTGTGCAAGATCATGCTGTTACAGAGGTTTATCAGCTTGCTGCGCTATTGAGTGCAACTGGAGAAAAGAATCCGATGTACGCTTGGAAGTTGAATATGGAAGGGCTATTGAATATTCTAGAGCTAGCGAAAGAATTTAAGTTCCGTTTGTTTTGGCCAAGTTCCATTGCGGCGTTCGGACCAACTACTCCGGCTGATCAAACGCCTCAGACTACAGTGATGGAACCTTCTTCCGTTTATGGAATTTCGAAGTTAGCTGGTGAAAGATGGTGCGAATATTATTTCATGAAGTACGGCGTAGATGTTCGCAGTCTTCGTTACCCAGGATTGATTGGACACCGCTCTGCTCCTGGCGGAGGAACAACAGACTACGCAGTAGATATTTTTTATTCTGCGTTGAAGGAAAACAAATACACATCGTTCCTTTCGGAAAACACTGAGCTACCGATGATGATGATGGAAGATGCCATTCGCGCTACCATTCAACTCATGGAATCTGATGCTGAAAAGATTAAAATTCGAAGCGCATACAATCTAGCAGGAATAAGCTTCACACCGAAACAATTGGCTGAAGAAATTCAAAAACATTTACCTGGATTTGAAATTAGTTATGCACCAGACTTCCGTCAAGGATTAGCAGATTCATGGCCGAACAGCATTGACGATTCAACTGCGAAAAACGATTGGGGTTGGGAAATTGAATATCCGATGCCACGCTTGGTTTCGACCATGTTGGAAGAAATTGCGAAGAAAGTCTAGCAACTCTTTTCAATAGACTCATAAAAAGCCTCAATGAATGAGGCTTTTTTTATTTGTCTTCGTTTCTTTGCAGTATGGTTGATTTGTTCATTTACAATAGTCTTACGCGAACGAAAGAAAAGTTCACACCCCTTCACAAACAATTCGTTGGAATGTATGTGTGCGGGCCTACTGTTTACAATTTCGCTCACTTAGGAAATTGTAGAACGTTCGTGACGTTCGATACTGTTTATAGATATCTCTCTTTTCTTGGATATAAAGTTCGTTATGTTCGAAACATAACAGACGTTGGACACATCACTACCGAGTTCGATGAAGGAATAGATCGCATTGGCGCGCAGGCGAAATTGGAGCAAGTTGAACCCATGGAAATTGTGCAGAAATACACAACGTATTTCCACGATATGATGCGTGAATTCAATAACCATCCGCCTAGCATTGAACCCAGTGCAACAGGACACATCATGGAACAAATTGCCATGATTGAAGAGATTATAAAAAATGGATATGCGTATGAAGTAAACGGAAGCGTTTATTTCGATGTGAAGAAATACAAAGACGTTTTTCCTTACGGTGAATTAAGCGGAAGGAACGTAGATGAGTTATTGGAAAATACGCGTGAGTTAGACGGTCAAGAAGAGAAGCGTTTTTTCGCCGATTTCGCTTTATGGAAAGCGGCATCTCCGGAACATATTATGCGATGGTCTTCGCCATGGGGAGAAGGATTTCCGGGATGGCATTTGGAATGTTCTGCCATGAGCACGAAATATTTGGGCGAAGAGTTCGACATTCACGGAGGTGGAATGGATTTGAAATTCCCTCACCATGAATCGGAAGTAGCGCAAAATTCTGCGTGTTGCGGGAAGGCACCGGTTCGTTATTGGATGCACGCAAACATGCTTACCGTAAACGGACAGAAGATGTCGAAGTCGTTGGGAAATTCCTTCCTTCCACATGAATTATTTTCTGGAACACACACGCTTTTAGAAAAAGGATTTTCTCCAATGGTGGTGCGCTTCTTCATGCAGCAAGCCCATTACAGAAGTACGTTAGATTTCAGCAATGAAGCCTTGAAGGCGGCAGAGAAAGGATTTGAACGATTGATGCAAGCCGTTGAGAAAGTAGATGCCCTGGTGGCAAGCGATTCAAGCAGCTACGATATGAATGCGTTGGAAAAGAATTGTTACGAAGCCATGAGCGATGATTTCAACACTCCCATTCTTATTGCGCATTTGTTCGAAGCCGTGAAGGTGATTAACTCGTGTTTGGATAATAAAATTCAACTTACACAAACGGATATTGAGCGTTTGCAGAAGTTGGTGAAGGGATTCGTATTTGAAGTACTTGGCCTTCAGGCTGAAATTAGCAACGCTTCGAATGACATTTCGAACGATCTCATGCAAGTAATTATTCGCTTGCGTTCCGAAGCAAAAGGAAAGAAAGATTTCGGCACATCTGATTTGATTCGAGACGAATTAAAAAATCTAAATATTCAACTGAAAGATTCAAAAGAAGGAACAACCTGGACCTATGAAAAATAATAAGAAAATAATAGCCATTGCGCTTGTTGTGTTAGTTGTTGGACTCCTTCTATTCAAGACGTTGGAACCGTATTTTAAAAGAGCGAAGAGCGCTGAAAACAACACAACTGAAAGCGGAGTTATTTTGCAACCTGCAGATTTCATGACCGACAGTTGTTATGCCTTTATTCAAAAGCAAGTTGATTTTGGTCCACGCGTGCCGGGCAATACGAACCATGCGGCATGCGGGAATTGGCTCATTCAAAAATTCAAGAGTTACAATTGTACCGTTAAAGAACAAGTGGGAAGCATGCCCAATTGGGAAGGCGGAACCACTCCCGTTCGAAACATTATTGCTTCCATTCATGGCGATGCAAAGAAGCGTATTGTGCTGGCTGCACATTGGGATAGCAGACCCTATGGCGATAAAGATCCAGATCCAAGTAAGCACAGACAACCGATAGACGGGGCGAATGATGGTGCCAGTGGTGTTGGCGTTTTATTGGAATTGGCCCGAATATCAAAAGATTTACCGGCAGACATCGGAATAGATTTCATTCTTTTCGACAGTGAAGATGGTGGTAAACCAGAATGGGCAGAGAGCGGTGATGATGACGGCGCTAGCTGGTGTTTAGGTTCTCAATTGTGGGCGAAACAAAAACCACAACGTACAATGAAATATGCCATTCTTTTGGATATGGTTGGGGCTGAGGGGGCTCGATTCAATAAAGAAGGATATTCTATGCAGGCAGCAGGAAATGCAGTTAACAGAATTTGGGGAAATGCAGCTAAACTAGGCTATGGCGAGTATTTTCAAAATAATGAAATAGGTAGTATTATCGACGACCATAAATTTATGATTCAAGCAAATGTTCCTGCGTTGGATATTATTGACATGCGACCGAATTACATGGGCTCTAATTTCGAATTTGGAAGTACACATCACACGCATGCAGATAACATGAGCGTAATAAGCAAACCAACATTGAAAGCTGTAGGACATACATTGGCCTACACCATTTGGAACTTAAATTAAATTTAGAAATCTAGATTTAAGGACAAATAGAACACACGCGGCATGACCGTGTGATCATCTACACCCCAAGCCCAATCGGCTCGCATGTGATATCCTAAAACTTTGGATCGCAATCCGAAACCATATCCGTAAATGATTGGCTCTTTGTTGCTTCTCAATTGAACTGTTATAGGAGTTTGTGTAACTGTAATTGTATTGAAGTCGTTCGCATCGTCGTATGGGCTTTTTCCAGTCCAAGCGCTTCCAATATCGAAGAATCCAATGACTTGGAAATTATCTGCGAAGTCTGATTTAATAGATTTGTTGCTTAAGTATCTGAACAGCGGCAATCTCAATTCGGAATTACTTAATAGAAAATTATTTCCGTTTCGAGCGTTAACGTAAAACCCTCTGAGCGGTCCTGCAAACGCCTGAAAGGTGTATCCCTGAGTTGAAGAAACAAGTACCGAATTATCTACTTTCTGTCCCAACCAGTTGTCTACGCCTCCTAAATAATTCACTACTTTGTAATCGCCGAACGAACTACTTCCGCACAAACGAAAAGCAAAAGTCAAATCGCGATGAATGGGCTGGTAATGGCGGAAATCGAAACCTACCACATAGATTGAATTTTGTTCTTTCCATTTATCGGGTTGTCTGAAATGCTCTCCCCAAGCTTTAAAGCGCGTTCCTGTTCTGTAGTTCAATCCTTTTACAAAGGTGTTGTCGAAAATATATTCCACCTTGCCACCGATGTTCCATTCGTTTTGGTTTTTATATGATGCCGTATAAGGGTCACTAGATAAAACTACCATGCGATCGTTTCGGCCTACAGCCGTTAATTTTACAGCACTTGTTTCTGTGAACGGATATTTCCATTCATGTGTTAAGTTATAGGTCTGAATGCGAATGGTGGCATATTCCTGTGTTATTTCCTGTCCTTGTCGTTGTAACGAAAACTTTGTATCCCATCTATTTTTTAGATTTTCAAAAGAAAATCCAAAGTCACTGTTGTTCAAATTTGCAGCTAAACGCACCCCTGCTGTGAACTTGAAATCATCCATTAAATCGGAAATACCTACTTTAAAAAATCCAGAGAATCCCGGAGAAATACTTGATGGACCCGTGTAGTTCTGATAAAACGAGCTTGCAAACTGATTATCT